>CAZZJE010000013.1:0-18115 GCA_964654295.1 uncultured bacterium
TCTGGCAGGGCGTCAAAGAAGACGCGAACAAACGCTGCAAAGGCTCCAGCTTTTGTGCCAACAGCCATAAAAGCTGTTACAGGTGTTGGGGCGCCATCATAGACATCGGGCGCCCAGACATGGAAAGGCACGAGCGCTGCTTTAAAGGCTAATCCAAATGTTACAAGAGCAATACCGCTTAAAAATAGAGTCTTGTCTGAGCTGTTACTTAACTGTCGATAGCCCTCTAACAAGTCATTAAATTGTGTCGTTCCTACTGCTCCATAAATTAGTGCAATTCCATAAAGGAAAAGCGCTGTGGAAACCGCTCCAATTAAAAAGTATTTGGTGGAAGCCTCTTGAGAAATCTCCCATTTTTTCATGTAGCCGCAGAGGATGTAGAGAGGAATGGAGAGAGTCTCTATGCCTAAGAAAAGTGTTAAAAAGTCTGCCGAAGCAGCAATTAACAGCAGTCCGAAGAGTGACGAGAGGATTAGAAAATAGAATTCTCCATGGGAAGCCTCAAACCGTCTAAAAAATGCAGCAGCTAATAGTGTTGCAGCCACAGCTGTAAAGATGAAAAAGATAGAAAAGAAATAGGTGATCGAATCAAAGCGCAGCCAAGGAGTAAGTAAAGGGTTTTCGCTACCGTCATTCATGTGTGTTGCATAGAGAGCAGTCGCCAAGGTCACGAGAGTCCATAAAAAAGCATATTTTCTGGCTGCTGGAGCATTAAAGCTTTCTAGAAGGAGTAGAACTAGCCCGCCACTCAACAAGATCAAGAGAGGGCTTAAAGCCGCAAAATCAGGTGCATGCAAAGAGATGTTCATCTTGATTCATCCAGTTTGGCGATGACGACACTTTTTTCAGCAGCAGGCACAGCCTGTTGCAGTAGAGGCGTCGGGTAGATGCCAATCCATAAAATTAAAGCAATAAGAGGCAAAGCAATCGCTAATTCTTTCGGACGCAAATCGATCCAAGTTCCCTGTGGAACCTGGGGAGACTCAAAGTAGACCTTTTGTAGCCAGCGTAGCATATACATCACGGATAGAATGACGGTTAAACCGACTAAGGCTGTCAGCCAGGGATGCTGCCCAAAGAGGCCTAAAAAGATCAAGAGCTCGCCAACAAAGTTGTTCGTTCCTGGAAGAGCAACTGAAGCCATTGCAAAAAAGAGAGTCAGCCAACAAAGATGCGGTAAAACCGTTGCCACCCCTCTTACAGTGCCTATCGTTGTTGAACCAATGCGCTCCTCTAGCCAACCTGCGACTAGAAAGAGAGCTGTAATCGTAATTCCATGGTTAAGCGCTTGAACAATTGCACCCGTATGGGCAAGCTCACTCCAGACGAACAGTCCAACTAAAATGAAGTTAACATGTGAAAAACTGGAGTAGGCCACCAGACGCTTAAAATCATTTTCTCGCCAAGCGGCCAGCCCTCCATACAGAACTCCTGTAATGGCTAAGCCTAACAACAATGGACTCCAGGCAATGATAAAGTTAGGAAATAGCTCCATTCCAACACGCAGAATTCCATAAATCCCTGCTTTTGAGAGAAGAGCCGACAGTAAAATTGTTCCTGATGTCGGCGCTTGATAATAGGCATCAGGCAGCCAAGCATGAAAAGGAAACATGGGGGTCTTCACCGCAAAGGCCAATAGGAAAATAGCAAAAAGCCAAGGAGCGTATGGCGCCTGCTCTGCAATCCCTGATAAAAGAGCCAGATCAAACGTCCCTCTTCCTCCCGAAGCAAAGGAGTCAAAATAGAGCGCTAAAACAGCCAGGACCATGAGAGCTGAGCCTGCAATCATATAGATCAAAAATTTTAAGGCTGCCGTCCGACGACGAGGTCCACCCCATAAAGCAATAATAAAATAGAGAGGCAGCAGCATCGCCTCCCAAAAGATGGTAAAGAGAGCCAAATCGCGCGACGTGAAGAATCCAATCAGCAGAGCTTGTAGCAGTAAGACAATCCCATAGAAAGAGCTAGAAAAGGGAAGCGTGCGGCTATCTACAGCTAGCAAACTGATTGGGATAATAATAGCTGTCAAATAGAGGAAGAGAAGTGAAAGAGAATCAATAGCTAAATGAAAATGAATGGATACAACCGGTAGCCATAGATAATTAACTTCAGCTCCAAGCCAATCTCTTCCTTTTAAAAGAAGCACAGCCAAAGGAATCAAACTCAATAAAACAGCTAAGCGCCTCTGATGCTCTTTAGCTAATACGCCGGCAGCAAAGGCAAGAAGCGATGCAAGGATAGGGATGATAAATAACCACATTAAGTCAGGCATGGACTCCTCAAGCAATGAAATATGCGATCAAAAAAGCTGCTCCTAAAGTCATCCAAGCGACATAGGAGCGAATCTGGCCACTCTGCATTGTCTGCAGCCAGCCTGCTGTTCCACGTGTCGTATAGGCCAAGCCCTGTATAGAACCATCAAACAGATAGGGCTCTAAAATGCTGTCAATAAATCGACCGAGAGCTCTCAATGGACGTACAAGCAACACATTGTAAATTTCATCAATATAAAAAGCGCGTCTTAGCGCCTCTATTGGAGCACCTAGGCGGTCTGAATAGCGGCTGTAGAGCAGAAGCGCTGCTCCAATACCCAGGAAAGCGCCTGCAATTGAGAGCCAAGTTTCAAAAGTCAGATGAATATTATGGTAAGGCTCGCCATCTTCTACCGAGACACCGGAGCGCTGCAAGAAGCCTTCTAAAATAGAGAGATCTCCCACAGCAAAACCTAAGAAACCTCCAATAATCGACAAGAGAGCTAAAACAGAGACAGGCGTTAGCATCACATTCGGTGCCTCATGGACGCTTTGGAATTCTTTATTATCTAAATGGGATGGTCCCATAAAGGTTAAATAGTAAGCGCGTGTGAGGTAGAAGGCAGTTAAAATTGAGGCGATTAAACCAACATAGAAGAGCGTATACAAGCCTGCCTGATACTCCTCTTCCAGGATCAAATCTTTACTGAAAAAGGCAGCTAGAGGAGGCACTCCAGACATCGCTAAAACACCTATTAGAAAGAGCCAATGTGTCTTCGTAAAAATTTTAGATAAGCCACCCATCTTATCCATCAGAGTTGTTCCATGCATCATATGCACGACGTTTCCTGCCGAAAGGAACAGGAGAGCTTTCATAAAGGCATGCGTTGTTAAATGGAACATGGCAGGATAAAAGGCAGTGACGCCACAAGCGAGGAACATTAAGCCGAGCTGACTGACTGTCGAATAAGCTAACACGCGTTTTAAATCATTTTGTCCAATTGCACAGAGTGCCGCAAAGAGCGCTGTCACTCCTCCAACAACACCGATTAGCTGTAGCGTGTATGGAGCTAGCAAGAAAAGGACATGAAGTCTGACAACAAGGTAGACGCCTGCTGTCACCATTGTAGCCGCATGGATCAGAGCTGAGACAGGTGTGGGACCTTCCATGGCGTCGGGTAACCAGACATGTAGCGGCAATTGAGCCGATTTACCTACGGAACCGACAAAGTAGAGAAGGGTTAGCACGGTGATAATTGGCGCCCCCACAGCAAACTCCTGCTCTGCACGAGCAGAAATTTCCGTGATATCTCCCGTTCCAAAAAGATAGAAGGTAAGCAGTAGGCCAAGTAGCAGCCCCAAATCTCCAATACGGTTCACAACAAAAGCTTTCGTAGCAGCACGTGCAGCGGAAGGGCGCTGATACCAAAATCCAATCAGCAGATAAGAAGCCAGACCAACTCCTTCCCAACCAACAAACAGCAGCAAGACATGCTCTGCCAGAACCAGCAGAAGCATGGCGAAGACGAAGAAGTTTAAGAAAGAGAAGTAGCGAGCATAATCCTCTTCATGATCCATATATCCAATTGAGTAGACATGGATCAAAAAACCAACTCCCGTAATAATCAGAGTCATGAGTGAGGAGAGAGAGTCGAAATGCAAGGTAAAGTTAGCTCGAATGGGGTCGAGTGGAATCCATTGGAAAAGTGTGACGATTAATGGTGGAGCCCCTTGGGCAATTTGCCATGAGAGAACCGCAAAGCAGATAAACGCCAAAAAGATGGAAGTGCAGGCGACAAGGCCAGTCAGATGGCGGCCAAGACGATAGCCCGTCAGCATTAATCCAATAGAACTGATTAGAGGTAAAAATAGGCCAATCCAAATTAGGTATTCCACATCACCCTCTCAACTCATTATATTGATCCACATCAACAACCTGCCTAGCTCGGAATAAATTGATAATCAAAGCAATGCCCACGGCGGCTTCGGCTGCTGCGACAACGAGAACGAAGAAGACCCATACTAATCCAGTAGAGTTTGCCCACTGCCTTGCAAATAAGACAAATAGCAAATTAGCTGCATTCAGCATCAACTCAATCGACAAGAAGAAAATCAACGGGTTTCGCTTGGCCAATACACCAACCAATCCAATTGTAAACATCGCCATGCTGATAAAAATGACCGGTGTTAAATCCATCACCTCACCCTCTTTCCAATGTAAAGTGTTCCAACCACAGCCACTAAAAATATCAAGATAACAGCTTCAAATGGGAAAAAGAAATCGATATAGAGTGCACGGCCTAGCGACTGCACCGTGCCAAACTCTGCCGGAACATTCTCTCTAGCCAGGGGCAGCTGAATAAGCTGCATGCCAAGAGAACCCAATGCCAACAGAAAGAGAGCCATTGAGATAATCAGCAGTAAAGGTTCGCTACGCGGCTCTACTAAGGCAATTTTCTGGTAAGCATCTTGGAAGAGAATGATAACAAACATAAAAATTACCAAGATGGCTCCCGCATAAACTAAAATCTGCATGACAGCAATAAATTCAGCCGATAGCTGAAGATAAAGCGCAGCTAATGTCAATAAAGTTAGTAGGAACGAAAGGCAAGAGTGGACGGGCTTGCGCGCCAACACAACTCCCAACGAGGAGGCGATTAAAATAGCGCCAAGGATCCAGAAAACGGGAGGAGTATTCGTCAGCATCATACTAAATTTCCCTGTTAGGATCGCGTCCGGAATCACCCGGATTCTTTTCTGTCAGCTGCTCTTTGGTAAAGATCAGCGAATCTCGCGTATAGCCAGATAGCTCATATTCATTGCTTAAGATAATCGCACCTGTTGGACAAGCCTCTTCACAATAGCCGCAATAGATGCAACGTATCATGTTAATTTGAAAATCGGAAGCGTAACGTTCGCCGTGCGAATGCGACTCTTCGCCCGGCTTATTCTCTGCTGGCTTGACATAGATAGCCTGAGAAGGGCAGACAATGGCGCATAATTCGCATCCAACGCAACGCTCTTTGCCATCATTCCACTTAGTCAAATAGTGCCGACCGCGCGAACGAGCTGGCAAAATGGGCTTCTCTTCCGGATAACGGATTGTCACTGGACGCTTAAATCCATACTTTAAGACGATGAAAAGTCCGCGAAACATCGCCCAGACACGTTTTAGTTGCTCTTTCATTAAAATTTACCTCTTAAATGTAGCGTAGGCTTTAGCCTGCAAAAACGAGTAAATAACCTACGTCAATAAAAAATATGAGGTCACAATCAAGTTCAACGTCGCTAACGGAATCAGCACTTTCCAACCAAAACTCATGAGCTGGTCATAACGAAAACGCGGCATCGTTGCTCTCACCCACATAAACAGGAAAATAAAGAGAGCGACCTTCACAAAAAACCAGAGGGCAGGGATATCTCCAGGACCATGCCACCCACCTAAAAACAGTGTGACAGCGATCGCAGAAACAGCCAGCATGTTGACATACTCTGCTAAGAAGAAGATGGCAAATTTCATTCCTGCATATTCCGTGTGATAGCCACCTGTCAACTCATGTTCAGCTTCTGGCAAATCAAAAGGCGCACGGTTTGTCTCAGCAAATGCTGTAATCACATAGATGATAAAGGCTAAAGGATTTGTCCAAACATACCATTGATACCAGTGTTCGCCTTGTGCTTTGACAATACCAGGCAAGCTGAGCGTTCCAGCAGCTAAAATGACTGTCAAAAGAGAAAGTCCCATAGGGATTTCGTAGCTGATCATCTGAGCAGTTCCACGCAATCCGCCCAACAAAGAGTAGCGGTTATTGGAAGACCAACCAGCTAAGACAACGCCATAGACAGCTAAAGAGGAAAAGGCTAACAGCAAGACAATACCGGCATTGACATCTGCAATGTAGAGCGAAACCGGTTTGCCAAAGATCTCTACAATCCCTCCAATAGGAATCAGCACAAAGGCAAATAGTGCGGTAAAAAGAGAGATAGCTGGCGCTAGCCAGTAGGTAAATTTCTCAACATTAGCCGGTTGTAAACTCTCTTTCGTCAATAATTTAATTCCATCGGCAATCGGCTGTAAAAGTCCCAAAGGCCCTACACGCGTAGGCCCTAGGCGCATCTGCAAACGTGCCAACACAATACGCTCGCAAAAAGTCATATAGGCAGCAGCACCAAAGAGGATTAAAATGAGCACTAAGCCTTTGATGAGCACTTCTATAGCATCTGTTAGCATAGATCCCTTCTTGTTTTCACAGCTCAAACATGGTTTCTAAATGTAAGCCACACTATCTGTCATCTCAACGACTAGACCATTGAGCAAGTTGATTCCCAAATCATGCACAGGCAACTCTGGAAACCCTAAAGGCAAAACAACAGTCTCTTTAGCTACCCGCTTATCAAATTTAATCGCTCCTGTCACTGCTCTTCCATTAGAACGAATCGTAATCGTATCGCCATCTTTCAAGTTACGCTTCGATGCTTCCATGGGATGAATTCTAATGCGAGGCGGTTTGGCTAATTCAACTAGATGCTCGTTATGCAGCATGCGAACGCCATGATCAAATAGTGCTTTGGCAAAAGTTGCTCTTAATGCACCTTCTGGTGCATTTTGAACTGCCGAACGCGAAGTTGATACAGGATCATTTCTATCTAATAGAATACGCTCTTGTGCAAGCTTCTCGATAAATTCACTTGAAAGAGCCAGCTGAAGATTTAATCGTTTAGCAAGCTCAACGAAGATCTCTCCATCACTAAGAACCTCATCAGGAATCTTTTTACCTGGGCGTAATGGCTGAACGCGACCCTCTATCGATAAGAACGTTCCCTCTTTTTCAACAAAAGCTAAAGTCGGTAGCACGACATCAGCCTCTTGAGCTGTTTCGTTTAAAAAGATGTCCTGTACCACTAAAAAGCCCAGTCGCTCCCGAGCTGCCTTCCAAACTTCCGATGGATAGAGCTTGGCAGGGTTTGCGCCTGCGACATAGAGAAGATCCCATCCATCTTTCGCTGCACTCTCCAATACTTGATTGACATTCAATCCTGGCGTGTCTAGAGGCTTATTTTGAGGTGCCAAGTCAGGCCGCATACCAGCCCATCGAGCTCCATAGCTGTTGCCTTGACCTTCTAATATGTTGAGAGAGACATTTGAACGGTCTTTTTTAAACTGACTGATTTCCGATAAGATCGCAAGACGCTCAGGCGAAGCCAAATATTGTCTTCCAACAAATAGAGCACCCTTCATCCCTTTTTCAGCTAAAGAGGCAATATAGGGCAGCTGCTCTTTGAGAATATCGAGCTCTTTTCCAGGAGGATGTAATACGGTTAGAGAGAGGTGAGAAGCAATTTCTGGAGCATAGTGACCCAAAAAGAGAACCGTTGCACCTCGATTCACCGCCTGCTTAAGTCTAAGCCATATGAGAGGAAATTCTTCAGTTAGATCGACTCCAAGCAAGACTGCAAAGGAGAGGTTTTCACAATCGGCCAAAGAGATCTCCATTCTAGGAGATAGTCCCTCTTGCTCCAGAGAAATAATTGGCATCCCGACGCGGTGGTCTAGGTTATTAACACCCGTTCCCTCTCGGATTAGTTGTTGAAAAAGATAGTTCTCTTCGGTTGTCAATGGATTGCCACCAATGCCAGCAATTTTTCCAGCAGGCTTTGCTGCTTGAATTTTATCAGCGATCAACCTTAAAGCTTCATCCCAGCTAGCCGGTTCTAAGCGACCTTCGCGCCGGATTAGAGGCTTATCTAAACGATCTGGGCTAGAACTAAATTCATAGCCAAACCAGCCTTTGTCGCAAAGCCAAATATCATTGACGATTTTATTCTCACAAACCCTTGTACGCATGATTTCGCCATCACGGGCATCCAAGATCAAGCTGCATCCCACGGGACAGAGTGTACAGGTACTTTTTGTGGGCTGGTTATCCCAAGGTCTCGCACGAAAGCGATACACTTGGCTTGTCAATGCTCCTACAGGACAGATAGCAATTGTATTTCCAATAAACTTTGATTCTACAGGCTGTCCATGGGGTGTGCCTACCTCTGTTCTAAAGCCACGGTCGATGAGCTCTAATGCATGGTCGCCAGAGATGCGATCGCCAAAACGAGTGCAGCGAGCACAGACGATGCAGCGCTCGCGGTCAAGCATCAGCACTGAGCCCAGTGGCACCGGCTTGACAAAGCGGCGCTTGTCTTCATAAAAACGACTTTCACCGGGACCATACTTGAGCACCTGATCTTGCAAAGGACACTCACCTCCACGGTCACAGATGGGGCAATCGAGCGGATGGTTGATTAACAGAAACTCTAAGATCTCCTGGCGCCCTTTAGTCGCAATGTCACTGCGCGTCCGTACAACCATTCCTTCGGTGGCTTCCAGTGTACACGACGTCTGCAGTTTAGGCATCTTTTCAACCTCTACCAGACAGACGCGACATGCACCAAAAGGCGGCATACGATCTTGGTAGCAAAATATAGGAATTTCAATGCCTAACTGCCTTGCAGCCATATAGACTGTCGTCCCTTTAGGAACAGTCACAGGAATATTATCTATGGTAAATGTGACTTCAGCTGGCTTTTCTGTTGTTGGCTCATTCATATCTAAATCCATTAGCCTATAGATAAGGGTAGGCAATTTTCATTTTGGGCCGACGATCAGCTTCGGGATTCTTTCGAATATACGCTTCAAATTCATCCTTAAATGCCACTATAGCACTGACAATAGGAGGCGCTGCGCCAACAGCTAGAGGGCAAAAGGAATTAGCTGCCATGTTGTTGCACACCTCTTCAATCAACTTTAAATCTCCAAACGTGCCTCCACCTGCTTCAATGCGGCCTAACACCTGCACCATCCAGCGTGTCCCCTCGCGGCATGGTGTGCATTTGCCACACGACTCATTCTGATAAAAATGCATCAGCCGATGAGCCACCTTTACCATATCGGCAGAATCATCCATGACAATGATCGAAGCAGTTCCCAATGCCGACTTACGTGCTGCCAAAGCATCAAAATCCATGGTGATGTCAATATCTTGAGCGGTCAAAAGCGAGCAGGAGGATCCACCGGGATAGCAGGCTTTGAATGAGCGTCCAGGAAGCATCCCTCCCGCAGCGTCAAGCACTTGTCTTAAAGGAACGCCCAATGGAAACTCAAAGCAGCCGGGACGCTGTACTTGGCCGCTAACCTGAAAGATTTTCGTGCCTGTATTTTTAGGCTTTCCGATGCTTTTAAACCACTCCACTCCACGGTTAACAATATGGACAACGTTACAAAGTGTTTCGACATTGTTGATAATAGTTGGCTTTCCGTAGAGACCAGAAATGGCTGGAAAAGGAGGTTTAAGACGAGGAGTTGCTCGGAAGCCTTCTAGAGAGTTTAGCTGGGCCGTCTCTTCCCCAGCGATATAAGCTCCAGCCCCAGGGTGAACGATGATATCGAGGGTGATATCTGTGCCAAGAATATGGCTGCCTAGATAACCTGCCTGCTTGGCTTGTTTAACCGCTCGTACTAAGGTTGCAAAGCCCTCATAATATTCTCCGCGACAATAGATAAAGGCGCGTTTGGCTCCAATCGCATAGCTGGCTAAGATCATGCCTTCAATTAGCTGATGAGGATCTTTTTCAATCAGCAAGCGATCTTTAAAAGTACCCGGTTCGCTCTCGTCGCAATTACAGACTAGATAGGTCGTGGGGACCCCTTTAGGTACAAAGCCCCACTTCATTCCAGTTAAAAAGCCAGCACCACCGCGGCCGCGCAGTTCTGATTGTTTGACCATTTCGATTAGATCGCCTGGCTGGATATGCGGAATGGCTTTTCGAATCGCCTGATAGCCACCATTGCGCTCATAAGTTGCAATATCGGTTTGACCTGGAACGTCAATGTATTTAAGCAGCACACGCATTTCATCCATAGGAGACATCCGCGTTAACAATGGGGGATGGATGACCAGGCCCCTGTTTGGCCTCTTCTAACAACTTATCTAAATCTTCCTCTTTTAAAGGCCCGACGACCTTTTCGTCCATCAAACACATCGGAGCCCTATCACAAGCGCCTAAGCATTCAGAAGGAATAATCGTAAACTCTCCATCTTCGGTCACTTCATGCGGCTTCACTTTGAGCTTTTCACATAAAGCAGACAAAATAGCGTCGGATCCTCTCAACATGCAGGAGACATTCTTGCAGACGTGAATGACATGTTTACCTACTGGCTCCTGAAAAAACATATCGTAAAAGGTAACGATGGCATTGACCTCGTTTGGCTCGATGTCAAAGAGCTCTGCGACTTCGTTTTGAACCTCTGGCGGCAAATAGCCCTTTTCTGCTTGAGCTAAATGCAAAGCTGGAATTAAAGCGGAGCGCTTTACAGGGTAGAGCTGTTGTAATTCAATAATAGCTTGGCGCGTTTTTTCACTAAGCATCAGCGATCTACACCTCCCAAAATAGGGTCGACGCTGGCAATAGCCACGACGACATCAGATAAGGTAAGTCCCGGTAATACTTTTTCTAATACTTCTACATGTGGAAACGAGGGCGAACGCACACGCAGGCGATGCGGTTTATTACTTCCATCGCTCACTAAATAATAGCCCAGCTCGCCCCTGGCCGACTCAACACAGTTATAAAGCTCTCCAACAGGCGGATGAATTCCTTGGCTGACTAGCTTAAACTGATGGATGACGGCTTCCATGCTACAAGCCAGCTCACGACGGGGAGGTAGTGCAACCTTACGATCGTTTGTTAACACAGGCCCGGGCTTAAGCCTTCCCAACGCTTGTTCAATGATGGAAAGACTCTCTAACATCTCCTGCATGCGAATTAGATAGCGTGCGTAGGAATCTGCCTCGGTCCGTGTAGGGACATTAAATTCATACGTTTCATATCCCAAATAGGGATAGACCTTGCGAATATCGTATGGCACGCCCGCAGCTCGAAGAACTGGGCCAGTGCACATATATTGCTTACAGGTCTCTAAGTCGATGACAGCAATCTTTTGGAGACGTTCACACCAGACATAGTTTTCAGTCAGCAGGTTATCCAAGTCTTTCCAAGTCGACGGAAAACCTTTTAAAAAAGCTCTTAGGTTATCTTCAAACTCAACGTTCAAATCGCGCGCTAAGCCTCCAAAACGCCAGACAGATGGAAACATTCGGGCGCCCGAATGCTGCTCAAATAGATCTAGGATCTTTTCCCGCTCGGCAAAGCAATACATATAGATCGAGCTCATGTTTAGCTCTAAAGCACTGGTGCCAAGCCAAAGCAGATGGCTAGAGATCCTTGCTAGCTCTAACAAGATGACACGGATCACCTGCGCTCGCTCTGGAACTTCAATATTCATGAGACGTTCAACAGCTGAAGCAAACGCTTGCTCTTCCGCAGGTCCTGAAAGGTAATCGATGCGGTCAATAAGCGTGAAGACTTGATGGTAGGTGCGCGTCTCACACTCTTTTTCAATGCCGGTGTGCAGATAGCCAATGACCGGCTCGGCTGAGATGACAATCTCGCCCTCTAGACGCAGCTTGAGACGCAACACACCGTGGGTAGAGGGGTGCTGCGGACCTAAGTTAAGCTCGATGATATCTGATTCGAGCGGATCAAACGGTGGTATGGTTGACTTTGACATAGGGGATGATTTCCGATGGCACTTTTGGCTTGACGCCATGTTTAAAATGTACAGGTTGTTCTGTCAGTGGATAGTCTCGGCGTAATGGGTGGCCGATCCAATCATCTGGCATCAAGATGCGTTTTAAATCGGGATGACCCTCGAAGCCTACTCCAAAGAGATCGAACAGCTCTCTTTCATACCAGGCTGCCCCTGCCCATAAATCAACAACAGAAGGAATTACTTCGTCACGGGCGGCATATAAAGTAATCCGTAAACGGTCAAAATCTGTTGGGTTATGCAGCCAGTAAACAACCTTGGTGCGCTTCTCTGGCTCCAAAAAATCGACACCTGTTAAATCCATTAAGACTTCAAACCCAGCTGATTGCTTCAAAAAGGCTAATATCTCTTTGAGAGCCTCTTTTTTGACCAGTAAGGTCGTTTCGTTCAAGGCGTTTTTCTCTTCTAAGATGCCTTGTTCCCATCTCTCTCTCAGCTGCTGTACGGCTTCCGTTCTACTCATCTCTAATCTCTCCGAAAGGCTCTCTCTTCTTTGATTTTATTTTGCAAAGTAATTAAACAATTTAAAAGAGCTTCTGGACGAGGCGGGCAGCCTGCTACATAGACGTCAACAGGAACTAACTGATCTACCCCCTGAACGATGGCGTAGTTATTATAAATTCCACCGCAAGAGGCACAGTCTCCCATCGAAATTACCCACTTGGGATCAGGCATCTGTAAATAAATTGTCCGCAAGACAGGCGCCATCTTCTGGCTCACACGCCCAGCGACAATCATCACATCACTCTGCCTGGGCGAGGCGCGGAAAACTTCAGCACCAAAGCGAGCCATATCGTAGCGACTCGCCGCTGTCGACATCATCTCAATTGCACAGCAAGCTAATCCAAACTGCGCTGGCCATAAGGAGTTTTCTCGAGCCCAATTAATCAGCTTTTCTAACGGTGCAATCAAAAATGGCGCCCGATCCTTCGGCGAAATCACCAGCTCTTTGTTGCGCTCTTCCCCTTCATTCATTCCCATTCCAATCCCCCTTTGCGCCACACATAGCCAAATCCAACCAAAAGCGCGACTAGAAAAAAGAGCATCTCATAAAATGCAAACGGTCCAATCTCTCTTCCTACCGTAGCCCAGGGATAAAGAAAAATAACTTCAATATCAAACACTAAGAAAATCAGAGCGACTAGATAGTGTCTTAATGGAAAACGCTTTTGCAAGAGATGCGTCTCCGTTTCAATGCCCGATTCATAGGGCATGAACTTGACTCCCATCGTTTTTTTAGATGGGAATAGTGACGTTGCTCCCATGACAACGAGTGTAATGAAAGCGACTAGCCCAAAATAGACATACACCGGAAAATAATTCGACATGGTTTGCCCCATCTTCTTAGAAGATATCTTGGTAGCAATAACTTTTTGAACTGTCAATCTTTTTTTATTCTCGTTTCCTAGGAAGAGTTAAATGGATTAAACTGAAACTGGTAAAAATAATTTCTTTTAGGAGTTTTATGTCCACTTCGTCTGAGTCGGAAGAGCTTTCGCAAAAGCAGCCAAAAGAGCAGCTTTTAGAAGAGTTGAAAGAGCAGCTGCTGCGGCATTTAAAACGAAAAGAATCAAAAATTTTGAGAAGTTTAACCGCTTTAACAGCCAATGTTGAGACTTGCCGCCAATGGAGAGATTTGCAGCACGAGGGACTTTTACTTCAGGCATTCTTTTACAGACTTCAACCAGGCATGGAAAAGATCAGCGTTGAAGATTGGGAGCAAGAGGGGCAAGAGCGAACCCTTGTACTCGATCCAACCATTCCTCTTTCTGAAAACGTCTCTCAGCGCTTTAATCAGAGTAGGCGTTTAAAACGCGGCCTAAAATCTGCCGAAAAAGTATTAAGCCATCAATATCAGCTTTTAGAACAGGTAAGGCAAGAGCAAGCGAACTGCTTGCAGACGCAGAGCGTCGAAGAATTGGCAAAGGCGCTTGAATCTTTTACACAGACTGTATCACACCAGAAAAAGGAGACCTCACGCCGTCTTCCCTATCGCGCCTTTAAAAGTGCTGCAGGGATTTCTATTTGGGTAGGTAGAGGAGCTAAAGAGAATCACAATTTAACTTTTCACTTAGCTAAAGGGTCAAACTGGTGGTTTCATGTCGAAGGTAGCCCAGGCGCTCATGTCATTGCCCGTACTAATCGAGGAGAAGAACCGGATCAGGAGACAATTCAAGATGCTCTCCAGCTTGCTCTCCTTTTCAGTGGGCTTCGCGAAAAAATCCAGGCCACAGTCGTTTCAACACAGTGCAAATATATTCGTCCTTTAGGCAGAAACCAGCCTGGCCGTGTCACCATTGCAAAAGAGAAGCGTTACAATGTAGAAGCTGATTCTGAGCGCCTCGAAGCGATTAAAGAGAGAAAACTTAAGCAAGACTAACGCGTCAGCGTTTCTATCGTTTAGACGCTGACACGTTAATCTCTCCGTTCTTAGTCTTCTTCTTTAAATCTGTAGCCAACCCCTCGAACAGTCTCAATCCAATGGAAATTGGGTCCCAATTTTTTTCTTAAGGCCGCAATATGTACGTCAATGTTGCGATCGACAATAAAGGCATCATCATTTTGCACGTCATCAAGTAACTGGTTTCTTGTCAAAACCTTACCACGATTAAGCAATAAGCGTCTTAAGATGCCAAACTCTGACAGCGTGACAGCAATCGGTTTATCTTTCTTCTTAATCTGATACTTATCAACATCCATGACAAATTGCCCAAAGCCAATTGTTTTGGGAGTCTTTTCAGGCTCTTTGCCGCGACGTAAGACAGCGCGAACACGTGAAAAAAGCACTTTAGGAGAGAAAGGCTTGCTTACATAATCGTCTGCACCTAATTCTAAGCCTAAAACAACGTCGATCTCTTCACTTTTAGCCGATAAAATGATAACGGGAATCGTCTTCAATTCGGGATGATTTTTAACTTTTCGACAGACATCTAATCCACTCTGTCCGGGCAACATGATATCTAACACGATTAAATCTGGTTTTTCTCTCTCAATGGCTAAATAGCCATTCAACCCATCCGTCTCTACATGTACCCGAAACCCTGCAATCTCGCCCTGTAGCTTTATCATTGCAGCAATATCTTCTTCATCTTCAATCACAAGAATTTTTGGTTTAATCATAACCGCTCCTTTGCCTTTATCAACCTGTAACTTAGATAAACCTTAAAAAAAAGTTAATCAATTTTTCTGTAAACTTTATGCTGGCTCTATTTATTTTTTATAAATATATTTCTTTATTTCCTTAATAATTATTAAAACATTTAAAATATTAATTTAACATTATTTTTATCTTTTCTTTAGAATCGCGTTTTTTCAAGCTTGTTGTTTTGCAATTTTGAAGCCACGCGCAACAAAAGTTGCAAATAAATCTTTTTGTTGTCTAGAGTCTTTTCAACTAGCTAATCTGGTTAAGGAGAAGGAGATATGGTGACTGGTGCAGATTGGCGTCATGCTTTTATCAATCTTTATGCAGCCTTGCCCTCGGACAAAAAAGCAACCGATCCACTCAAAGTAATGACTAATCCAGCAGGAAATAAGCTTTATCATACGGAAGCAGGCCTTGGAAAATTATTACAGCTAAAGGAAAAGCTCTTTCCATGTTTGAGTCGCTCTTCAAAAAGCAATGAAAAAAGCCTGGAAAATTTCGTTGTTCAAACGCATATCAGCTTTCGCAAAGAAGTTCCGATTGTCTATAGTAAATGTATCGCTCTTTTAAACTCCATTCAAGCGATAGGAAATGGACGTCCATGCGGAGTGGAAGTTGGCGTTCCCCGCTTGGAGGCTTTCATTAGCCACTGGATTGCCCAAACACATCCCTTTTTAAAGGTCGTTCATAAACGAAAAAACGCCTCTTTAGAAAATTTCTTGCTTCAAGGAACGAAGCCTCGCTCTTTTAATCAAGCAGATAAAAAAGGTTTTTCCTCCTGGCTAAAAAATCATTGTTCCCTTTTTATCGCTCTTTTACGCTGGTTTAAAAGCTTTTTTATAAAAGTCCAAGCCCCTCATCTGCCTTCACTCTTAAAACAACAGCCATTGATACCCTCGATTCTTCGACAAGAAATTGCGAAAAGAAAAGAGTTAGCAGTTGTCTATGAAGAAGACCGTGCGCGTCAATTTTATCCCTTTATGTGTCCGATCCTCTTTGCAATCACCCAACAGCTGCATAACTATTTAGAAATTAAACGTCGTATTGATTCTCCTATCCCATTAGAAGCTATTTTTCGCCTATTTCAAAATAAAAATATTGAAAGCTCGCACGACCAAGCTCTTAAGCAGTTTATTCGGAAAATAGACTCTTTGAAACCCTGTCTTTCTCCTCAATGCTTACATGCACTGCTTCAGTTATTAGAGAATCAGATTCCTGAACCTAATTCAGGCCATTCGCCCAATAAAAGTGTGGCTGAAGTTGAAATTGAGCTTATGAACCGTGGATGCAAGTTATTGCATGCCGATGATCCTAAGCAGATTCGGTGGAGGAAAAAGTTAGCTGCGGGCTCTATTGTTGAAACTGAAGAAGATAAATATGAAATTTTGGATGAGGTTGGACCTAAGCAAGGAGAAACGCGCAATCGCACGCGTGTTTTTCGCTTAAAAAATGATCCGACAAAAGTGTTGATTACAGGGCAAAATCAAGCAATTTTAGCCATTGAAGAGCGATTACGCCGTAATTGTAGCTTAGGAATCGGCCGTCCTGAACTCTATTATCTAGATCCTGAAGGGCGTTTTGCTTTGATGAAATACTTTCCAGACAAAGTTTCAGAACATCAATGGGAAACTAAAGAGGGTGAAATCACGGAAGAGGAGAAAGATTATTTAGCCCCGCTCCTTAATTTAATTAAATTTTTCATAGAGAAAAAAGATGTTCCTCAAAGGTTTAACAAAGAGCATCTTTACTTTTCAGAAGATGGTGTGTTGAACTATGTCAAGCTCTCTCCTGCCTCTAAAGACTTTAATTTCTCGGCTTTGGAAGACCTCTGTCAAATCGGCTCACCAGCCATTTATAAGTATCTGATGAAAGAGAGTGGACTCTATAAACATCCTCCATATGCTGGTTATTTTAAGTTTATTATTAGAAGAGGATTGGAATCTGGGGAGGTTAACTGTGGAGACGAAGCAGGCGTTTACAAAATTGACGACCCAAGAGTCGTTGAGCTGGCTGAGAATTTGGTGAAGAATTCTCGAGACTTACAAATTAAGATCCTTAACAAATTAAAAAAACGCATTCAGGCAAATCCACTTGATGAAGACAAACTGCTTTTAGAAATCAGTCAGGCAATCATCGCCCGCCACACCGAGTTAAATAGTGTCTCCTGCTTATGGGCAGGCATGAAAGATGAAATCGTTGAACAGATTGCGGCACAATATATGCCCAAAATAACAAAAGTTAGGTCAAATACACATTAATTAAGCTTTAAACTTACAACCTCAAGAGCTTAACTTAATGGTAAGAGTAAGCATTAATAACCTATCTTGCGTTGAAAATTGAAATAAATCGCTCTGCACATTATAATGAGAGATGAAAAGAAGACTCTTCAGCAAGTTTCTGCTGATTGGGAGCTCTGGGCAGTTGGCCAATCAACGATATTTTTATGCTTAAGGGATCACGACGCTGAATAGAGGTTAACCTCTATTCAGGAAGCGAACCCACTTTTATATGCAGTGTTGATCGAGCACTATTCCGGAACCCTTTCAGCAGTTTTTTATTACCTAAAAAAATGACAGCACAAAAAATTATTCTGACAGGCATTAAGCCGACAGGGGCACCACACTTAGGAAACTATCTAGGAATGCTGCGTCCTGCTCTTGAACTGGAAAAAAAGCCGGGACACCGCTGCTTCTATTTTATTGCCGATCTGCATGCTCTTAATGGCATCCAAAACCCCAAAGACCTGCAGCAATATACTTTAGAGGTCGCTGCCACCTGGTTAGCTTGTGGATTAGATCCTGCTCGTGCTGTCTTTTACCGCCAATCTGATATTCTAGAGATCCCCTATATCGCTCAGCTGCTCGCCCCAGCGGCACCAAAGTCGCTGATGAATCAAGCTCATGCCTATAAAGCAATTGTTGCCCAAAACCGCGAAGTAGGCCATACCGACTTAGACGATGGCGTCAACATGGGCCTCTACACCTATCCAATCCTAATGGGAGCGGACATTTTAGCTTTTCAAACAGACGCTGTTCCTGTCGGACGCGTCCAAGCACAAC
>CAZZJE010000014.1:0-17121 GCA_964654295.1 uncultured bacterium
CTTCTGTTAAACTTCTCTATTTTTAGCACTGTTAAGTTTAGGAGCAAGAAATGGGGAGCCTACCCCTTCCACCAAAAAATGTGATTGTACGAATGCCTAATTGGTTAGGCGATTTAGTGATGGCAACGCCTCTTTTGGAGGACCTGCGGCATCATTTTCCAACGATCAAGCTAACGGCCATGTGTCAATCCAATGTGGCTGGATTACTACAGCATAATCCTCATATCGATGAGATTTTAAGTTTCAAACGCCCCAGTGGATGGTTAGGCCGTCAGGCGCAGCAGGATATCATTAGCCCGCTTAGACGTGGAAAATATGACCTTGGGATTTTGACGACTAACTCCTTCTCTTCTGCTTGGTGGTTTTGGCGCGGCCATGTGGACGATCGCATCGGCTTTGCCGGAAACTGGCGCTCATTTTTACTTTCGCAGGCGATTCCATTTCCAAAGAGAGTTGAAAGCCAACATCTTGTTAAAACTTACAAAGCTCTCTTGGCACCCTTAGGTATTCCTGAATCAGAGACGCCTCCCCGCCTCTACCTCTCTAAAGAGGAGCTGCAGCAAGCTTTACAGCTTCTACAAAATTTAGGAGTAAATCCGCAGGAGCAGCTGATTGTGGGTATTAACCCTGGTGCCGCTTATGGGACAGCCAAGTGCTGGCTGCCAGATCGTTTTGAAGCGGTGACCCGACTTCTTCTAAAAGATCCTAAAGTTGTTGTGCTCTACTTTGGTGACCAAGCGGGGGCTCCTTTAATTGAAACGATCTGCCGCACATTACCTGAACGGGTTCATAATTTGGCGGGAAAAACCAACCTACGCCAGCTTCTAGCCCTTCTCTCTTATTGCCAAGTGCTTTTGACCAATGACAGTGGGCCGATGCATATTGCAGCAGCGTTAAAAATTCCTCTAGTCGCTATTTTCGGTTCAACAAGTGATGTCAAAACAGGCCCTTATGGCACGGCTCCTATGCGAATTATTCACAAGAGAGTTGCTTGTTCGCCCTGTTATAAGCGTGTCTGTCCCATCGATTTTCGCTGTATGACAAGTATTAGCGTCGAAGAGGTTTATCAAGCAATGCTGGAATTGTTGGGAACTAGGCATCCATTAGCGTTGCATTCAGCCTAGCATACGTTTTTTGAATGAGGTTTGCACTTTTATATGCCCCTATTAACGCCTCGACAAGTCGAGGCGAGCAAAAAAGCGGCGACAAGTCGCCGCACTCCAAAAGCAAGCTCAAACGCTGACGCGCGACTAACGTTTCATCAGGTTTAAAAATCTATTTAGTTTTTTACCTTACTCAGCTACATAAAAAGGATAACTCGTTTAGCATGTGAGGGGAAAGAGCATATGGCAACTCCTAGATGGCGCACAAATTTGCAACAGATTAATCATCTCTGGAGAGGCTTTTCCCCGGTGCAAAAGGGAGCTCTATCTGCTCTTGCTTTAGGTAGCCTTCTGCTTTTGGCGGCCTTAGTTTGGAGGCCTACCCTTTCCGCACCTCTGGTACCGCTCTTTCCTGTTAATCAAAAAGAAAATGTCAATCTAGCCGCTATACGATCCTATTTGGAAAGGGCCGGGATTCCCTATAAGATGCAGGGTGAACATAACCTGCTGGTGCCACGCGGCGAAGTGCAGCACTTACGTAATGAAATTGCCGAATCTGGAGCGCTGCCTGCTAACAAGCAAGATGGCTATGAGCTCTTTGACAGTATGACTTGGATTCGTGGAGAAAAAGAGCTGCAAGTGTTAGAGCTGCGTGCCATCAAAGGTCAAATTGAACGAGACCTGATGCGATTTGACAATATCAGAAGCGCCTCTGTCATCTTAGACATCCCTCCCTCCAGACCTTTTGGTCATAGCGGGCTACAGCCCAAAGCATCTGTTCTGCTTACACTTGTACCCGGAAGCAGGCTATCGCAGCAAGAGATTGCTGCCATCAGTTTTCATGTGGCAGGTGCTGTCAAAGGTTTAACCCCTAATATGATCGCCATTTCCGACACGACGGGACATCTCTATCAAGCTATTGAAGCGAGCGGCACGGGTGGATTTGATGCGATTCGTCAATCCGAGATATCTTTAGAAGAACAAATTAAGTCAAAAGTGGATGGATTTTTAAGTAATATTGTTGGCCCGGAAAACTTTTATACAACCGTTCAAGTTACACTCAACCGTGAGCGTACTAGCCAGGAGCGAAAGATTTATAGTGGTAAAGTAGAAGGTGTCGAGCTTGGAAATCCGGTTGTCATAAGCGTAAGAGAGAGCAAAGATGAACAGGGACCCAATGAGGTTAAATTGCCTTGGCTTCTTTCACAAAAGCTCCAGTTAAAGCCTCCTGTTGAAAATCAAAATCAGCAAGAGGATATCTCGCAGGTAAAGCAGATGGCTGTTCCTATGGATTATATCAAAACCAACAGCTCTCCTGGAAAAGTTCAGAGTTTATCAATTGGTGCAATTATTAATCGCGATGTCTTGACTGGAGAGGGTTCAGCTGCAGAGCGAGACCAACTTCGTCAACAGATTAGCGAGCAGCTGGCTACTATTATAAAAGGCTATCAAGCCGAGGGTGAACAGACTGTCTCTTTTCTGCCTTTTACAAAAACTCAATCTCCCATTTACTCATCCTCTTTTCCTTTAACAATAGAGACGAAAGAGCCAGCAGCTTCTAATTTACAAACAGCGGTCACGCCTTGGTTTCTTTGGAGTGCTGCCCTTATTACGGCTTTGTCAGCGCTTCTCTTCCTTCTCTTTTCCATTTTAAAAAGAGGCGAGCCTAGCAATGCATCGCCTATCTCTACAGCTGATTCAAACGTGCGGCTACAGGAGTTAGCTGCGCTTTTAGAACGGCGCGTTCAGCAAGATCCTTTAGCCGCCGCCCATACTTTAAAACAATGGCTAAGAGAGGATAAGGTATCAAACGAGGAGAAGGAGGGGTAAAAAGGATGACAAACTCTCACTCTACCCCTTCCATGCAAAAGGCGATTGCTCTGGTACGCCTTCTTGATGCAGAGACCTTAGCACGGCTCTTGCCGCTTCTTAGCAAAAGCGATTACTTGTATCTGACGGAAGCGGTCTCGCAATCCTATCCTCTTCACTCCAAAGATTTAATCGCAGCAGCTCAAGATAGTCTAAAGCAGTTTTCTGGACATCATACAGCTGCACCAGAAGAGATTGATGCAATCAGCCGTCTTCTCTCAGAAAAATTATCTCCGATAGATCGCGAACGACTAATCGCCTCATTGCAGCATGAATCTTCGCCAGCGCTACTACAGATTCTATCCCAAGCAAACAGCGTCGAGCTAACAAACTATTTAAACGAACAGCCAGCTGAAATCGTTGCAGCTCTACTTTTACCTCTATCTGTAGAAAGAATGGCTGTTCTATTCAACCGATTTTCCGCATCTCATCAGCAGGTGCTCTTTTATCATTTAGTCCATCTCTCTCTTCTGCCTGATGAACAGATAGAAATAGTCTCTTCCATGATGGCTCCTTATCTAGCTAGTGAGCCTGATACTCTCTTTTTAACGTTAAAAAATAGCTACCAAAAAGCTGCCGACCTACTCACCTTACTATCTGACAGCACCCAGAAAACACTCCTCTATGCTCTTGCACAACACCATCCTCTACTCCATAGCCAAGTTCGCAACCTGCTTTTCCTTAAAGAGCATCTATTACTGCTTGGAGATTCTGCTTTAGAGCTGTTATGCCAAGTGTGCAATCCTACCGATTTATTAATTAGCCTAGCACCGCTGCCTATTGAACAGCAAAAATCTATCCTACGCTTTTTAACAGCCGAACAGCTGCAAATTGCTGAGGAAAAGGTCTCCTCTATTCCTCCTTTAAGCCCTTTTACTATCCAATCTTCTCAGCACCAAGTAGCCATTCAGCTGGAACAGCTGCAACAAGAGGGAAAAATCGATTTAAAGAGTTCTTCCGAACATTCTGTTCATTAAGGAGGTTTGTATGGAGAAACCAAATCCGCCTAAGATTATCCGAGGAGCAGAATTAAAAGAGTTTGTCTTCTATCCAGCTGAAGATTACACCTTAGAAACAAGCTCTCGCGACTCTGAGCTTTTAATTCGACAAGATCCAGCCATCGTTGCTCGCTTAATTGAACAGGCTAAAAACGAAGGGATACAGCAGGGAATCATTCAGGGTCAAAAGCAGGGCTATGAAGCAGGCATGAGCGATGGCATTGAAATAGGGATTAAAAAAGGGCTTGAGTATGCCCGAGAAGATTTAAAAGAGGCTGTCGATCTTCTCAACCAGCTATCTGCAAACTTTAAACTTCGAGAAAATGAAATTTTTGAGCAGGCGAAACCAGGTCTAATCCGCTTCTTGTTAGCCGTATGCGAGCGCATCTTACTGCGTGAGCTTTCCCAACCGGAAACCATGGCAAAGCAGCTCGAATGCCTATTAAACCATGCCAAAAATTTAATCAAAGATAGCCAAGTTGAAATCGCCTTGGCTCCTGAAGACTTTGAGATGCTAGAGCAGCATCTTCACCGCATTGTATATGACCGTGAAGACTTTCCTCATCTGCACTTTACAACTGACAAAGGTGTTGCACAGGGCAACTGTCGTATAGAAAGCCGCCTAGGGATGTTAAACTTTAATATTGCTCGTTTATTAAAAGACATCGAAGAACAGGTTTTAGAGCATCGTGAAGAGCCGAATAGCAGCGAGGAGAGGGCATGAGCCACTTTTCTCTTAATATGGAGAACGCTATCGCAGCAGTCAAAAATTGGAACGGTCTTTGCACGAGTGGGATCGTCACGCAGGTCATCGGCCTTTTAATCGAATCGATAGGGCCGGCTGCTCATCTTGGTGAGCTCTGCTATTTATACAATCAAGAGGGCAAGGCAACGCCTTGTGAAGTTGTCGGATTTAAGGATAACCGCGTTTTGTTAATGTCTCTGGGAGAAATGAGCCTGATCGCTCCAGGCACAGAGGTCTATCCTGCTCGACATGTTCCGATGGTGCCAGTCTCTCGTTCCATGTGTGGAAGAGTGCTCGATGGCCTAGGCAATCCTATCGATGGTAAAGGTCCTATCCAGGTCGAAGGCTACTATCCGATGATGGCTCCTCCACCACACGTGATGAAAAGAGAGCTGATTACAGAGGTTTTGTCGACAGGCATCAAGGCTATTGACGCCGCGTGTACAATAGGAAAGGGGCAGCGAATCGGAATTTTTTCTAGAGCTGGAGTTGGAAAGTCAACTTTATTAGGAATGGTTGCAAAAAAGTCTCAAGCGGCAATCAATGTCATCGCCTTAATAGGTGAGAGAGGACGCGAGGTTAGAGAGTTTATTGAGCGCGACTTAGGAGCGGAAGGATTGGCTCGATCGGTCGTCGTCGTCGCGACTTCTGATCAGGCAGCTCTTTTAAGAACCAAAGGAGCCCATGCCGCAACAGCGATTGCTGAATTTTTTCGAGACCAAGGACATGACGTCATCTTCATGATGGATTCCATTTCTCGCTATGCCTTAGCTCTAAGAGAGATTGGACTGGCAATAGGAGAGCCTCCTACAACAAGAGGCTATACCCCCTCTGTCTTTGCATCCCTACCTAAACTTGTCGAACGGGCTGGTAATGCAGAAAAAGGAGGGATTACAGGCCTCTATACCATTCTAGTTGAAGGTGAGGAGAGCCACGATCCAATTTCCGATAGCGTCAGAGCTCTATTAGATGGGCATATTGTTCTTTCTCGCAAGCTAGCTGCCGCAAACCACTATCCTGCAGTTGATCTCCTTAACAGCTTGTCTCGTGCGATGGTAGCCATTGCACCAAAAGAGCTTTACGAGCTAGCAGCTAAGCTGCGTGATCTCTTGCAAACTTATCTTGAAGCCGAAGACCTTATTAATATTGGAGCTTATGTCCATGGCTCCAACCCACAAATTGATGAAGCGATTGCCCGTATGCCTGCTATTCGAGCCTTTTTAAAACAGGGAATTCATCAAACCTTCTCTTTTGTGGAAACTCAGCGCTTGTTAAGAGCTGCCGTAGAAGGATAATTGGGATGCCTGTCTTTCATTTCAGACTAGAAGCCTTATTACAGCATCGAATCCGTCAAGAAGATCTAGCGAAGGAGCGTCTGAGGGAAGCTCAAATGGAAATGGATCTTCAGCGTCGCAAGTTGTCCTATCTACAACAAAAAGAGCAACAGGCCAAAAGAGATCTGTCGGAACAGAAGAGATCTGCTACACGTATCTCAGATATTCAGCTCAGCTACACTCTCTTACAACAGTTAGGCCAGCAGCTGATGCAAAATCAGGCAATCTTGCAGCAATCATATCTTAAGGTAGAAGAGCGGCGCCATGCTGTCTTAGAGGCGATGAAGCAGCGTAAAATCATCGAAAATTTAAAAGAGCGACGCCAGCAGGAGTGGGAATACCAAGCAGAATCACTAGAGTGGAGCCTGTTTGACGAGCTGGCAACGCAGAGTTATCGGCGAAAAGAGAAAAGCAAGTAATACAGCTAATATAGGGAGTGTGGCATTAGTTGATTCAACGCAAAGGCGCAAAGACGCCATCTAAATTAAGATGTATTTCTCTGCGTTTTTGCACCTTTGCATTTAAACTATGGCAAAACTTGGATGACTTTAACGCGTATAACTATTCGGATTTTGTATCAGAATCTGGAACTTCAATTACATTAACCGATCGAACTTGCCAGGCTCTTGTATCTAAATGAAGGTTTATTCCCGGTTTAATAGGGCGCTCTTCTAATTTACCCGTGACATTGAACAAATACCAAGATTCAAACTCCTTCAGATTTTGACGAGAAATGATGATTGGATCCCCTTCTTGAATGAAGGAAAGGTCACTCGACTTCCAATGCGAATTGTCTGACAAAAAGACATGATATTCAGTTGTTGGAAATATCCACATAAATCTTTTACCAGAACGCTCCTCAATCTTTACTACAACAGGAAATTGGTCGAGGTTTGAAAAAGTGTCTTTATCTATAGAAATCGAATAGAAGCTATTACCATCGCTTGATATTTCATAAGTTGGGTAATCAGCAACGTTTAAAGTGACTTCGCAACCCGGTTGCATCTCTTTCTGAAAGTTGTATAAAATTTGGTCTTGATCGACCTTTGTCTTAAATTTCCATGTTGAACCATTGCTTAAAGTAAGAAAAGCTAATACACCATTATTATGATCTGTATAATTCACCGACTCAATATAAAGCCTATATTGATTGCGGTCGATGGCGGGTTCATCAGCAAACAGGCTCAAGCAAACAGAAAATAATAAAACAATAAATAGCGAAACCTTATTGAACATATTCTTCACTCAATAGTTTAAAAGTTGCGAAGCAAAACGAACGCCTATGACATCTTATATACTTTTTAAAAAAAGTAAATAAATTTCTTTTAAACAGAGTGAAAAATATAATTAATTACTGCTCTTCTTGAGACACCGTATAGCCAGCTTCGCCATCAAATGTACACAGATGCTGCGTCTGGCCAAAGTCTAGCCGCGCGTCTGCTATCCTCTGCAACAATCGGACAATGGCAGAATGAGAAACAGGATGGCCTTTCTTTGTTCCCATAAAGCGGCAACGCCAAGAGTCTGTGCAAAAGGTTTCAGGATGCCCACCAGGCCACACCTTAACCCCGCGGTTAGCGATCATTGTTAACTCAAGCTCATGGTCGCTGATCGACACAAGCTTGGCTTGCAGATCTTCGATGGTTTCGTTGCCATCGATAAAGACGTCCACTCCTACAATCTCTTTTTTAGGTGTAGCCTTGGCACTGGATTGCTTCTCTTCTTTATGAAGGGACTGCAGAGCTCCTGCATAGTGAACAGATTTCAACTGCTCCGGTTTTTTACCCAAATTGCGGGCGACTGCCTCACCAAATTCCTTCGTGCCAACTTTTTCTCGGCTAATCCCTTCCTTATAGATATCATATGTGTGGATACCCTCTTCTAAAGTACGTAGCCAGGCATTATGAATAAGCGTTGCGATCTCAGGCTTGCCTATATGGACAAGCATCAGCACAGCTGCAAGCATTAATCCAGAGGGATTGGCTAAATTTTGTCCCGCTCGGCGAGGTGCAGAGCCATGGATAGCTTCAAACATAGCCCCATGCTGGCCAATGTTAGCTGAGCCTGCCAAGCCGACGCTGCCAGCAATTTGCGCCGCGACATCGGACAAAATATCTCCATATAGATTTGGCATCACAATCACATCAAAGGCTTCAGGGGTGTCGGCTAGCTTTGCCGCACCAATATCAACAATCCAATGCTCATTCTCGATATCGGAATACTCGTTGGCTATCTCTTCAAATACTTTATGAAATAGGCCATCTGTTAGTTTTAAAATATTGTCTTTAGTGAAACAGGTGACCTTCTTACGCCCATTTGCACGTGCATATTCAAATGCATAACGCACGATTTTTTCACTGCCGCTTCTCGAAATAATCTTTAATGCATGAACGGTGTCGGGAGTTTGGCGATATTCTATTCCCGTGTAGAGATCCTCCTCATTTTCACGCACAATCACAACATCCATATTAGGATGTTTCGTCTTGACAAAAGGAGAATATGAAACACAAGGGCGTACATTTGCATAGAGACCTAAAGTGGTGCGGATAGTCACATTGAGACTTTTAAAGCCACCTCCCTGCGGGGTTGTAATAGGAGCTTTTAAAAATCCTTGTGTATGGCGTAGAACATCCCACGTTTGCGGCTCAATGCCAGCACGATAGCCTTTTAAATAAACTTTCTCTCCTATATCGACTCGATGAATCTCTAAGCCAGCTCCTGCAGCCTCTAATACATAGAGTGTCGCAGCCATAATCTCTGGCCCAATTCCATCGCCTTCCGCTACTGCAATTGGAATTTTATTTTGTTCCATCTTGCTACCCTTTCCCTTGCTTTTCTCAAAAACTTTATTGTTTTTTCAGACTAATCGCAGGCGATTTTAAATCCAACCCCCTTTTCTCAGCTTGAGGCTAAACAGTAGCTCTACTAGAATGAGCAAACTCATGCCTGAATACCCAATTCAACAATTAATATTCTTATGCTAACACTTTCAGACCTCTCGCTCTCACTAGCTATCGCTCGCTTAGAGCCATCCTCGCCTATCTCCTATGGGGCAATCGATGGATTTGGCTTTTTCTCGATAACTAAAACACATGACGAGTTATCAATCGTTTGTGAGGAAGAAAAGGTTCCTTTCCAAGTTAAGGCCGAAAAAGGTTGGGGATGTCTAAAATTTGAAGGTCCACTAGATTTTGCACTAACCGGAATTCTCGCTTCCTTAGCGTTACCTTTAGAAGCTGGAATTAGTATTTTGCTGTTTCAACTTTCGATACAGATTACATCCTCATCAAGAAAAAAACCTTCAAAAAGCAAAAACCATTCTAAAAGTGTTTTGTAAGGTAATTGAATAAAAATGTAGGTGGTTAATTTAATGAGTTTAGAAAAATGCAACACAAAGGCACAAAGACACGAAGACACCAAGAGCGAAAATGATCTTTCACATCAAATTATTAGTGCATCAATAGAGGTTCATCGAACTCTTGGAGGCCCAGGATTACTTGAAAGCGTTTATGAGGCAGCATTATGTTATGAACTTACACTGAGAGGATTACGTATACAGCGGCAAAAACCCGTACAAGTGATGTATAAAGGAGTAGCAATTAAGGACCCTTTATTTATTGATGTCCTTGTTGAGGACAAAGTACTTATTGAGATTAAAGCGACTGAAAAAAATCATCCTATTTACGAAACACAAGTTCTCACATATCTAAGATTAACAGGTATAAAGCTAGGGCTTTTGGTGAATTTTGGAGTTCCTTATATAAAGGAAGGTGTTTCAAGAGTCATAAATGGCATTCTATAGAATTCTTAGTGCCTTTGAGTCTTTGTGCCTTTGTGTTTCATTTCTTCGAAACTTTGAAATAGCATAGCATGCTTATTAAGTATTTCTCAGCTTGAGTCTAAACAGTAGCTCTAATAGAATGAATGGATTAAAAACAAATTTGGGTGGAGTGATGTTAAAACAGTTATTAGAAGAAGAGCGAAACTGCCTGAATTTTTTTTTCGATCACATTGATGTTAAGTCAGCCGAATCCATTTTTTCTCTTTTACTCCAGTGCCAAGGCGTCCTATTTTTTACTGGGATTGGCAAAAGCAGCTTGGTCGCTAAAAAAATCGCCATGACGATGACCTCGACAGGGTCGCGAGCCCTCTATCTCTCTGCAACCAACGCCCTGCACGGAGATTTAGGGATTGTCTCACCTCAAGATATCTTTATTCTTTTTAGCAAAAGTGGAGAGAGTGAAGAGCTGCTACAGCTGATACCATCTTTACGCAATCGCGGCGTAAAAACGGTTGCAGTTGTTTCTAAAGCAGGCAGCCGTCTTTCAAAAGCATGTGACTATGAGATGGTGCTACCGCTAACTAAAGAGATCTGTCCCTTTGGCCTTGCACCGACAACTTCTACGGTGATCCAACTTATCTTTGGAGATGTTCTGACAATTGCATTGATGCAGGCTAAAAAGTTTGGATTAGACGAATATGCCTCTAACCATCCAGCTGGAAACATTGGCAAACGCGCCTCTTTAAAAGTCAAAGATCTGATGTTACGTCAGGAAGCGCTGCCGATCTGTTCTTCGGAAGATCGCGTCATGGACATTTTAGTTGAACTCTCTAACAAACGTTGCGGCTGTGTGTTAGTTGTCAATCCGCAAGGCGAATTAGAAGGCATCTTTACAGATGGGGATCTAGGCCGTTCGTTAAAAAATTGCGGAACCCAAGCTTTGGAAACACCGCTTAAATTTCTTATGACCAAACAGCCAAAATGGATCGGTCCCGATGAGCTCGCCTGGCAAGCGATGCAGCTGATGGAGGCTGATCAAAAAAATGCAATCACAGTCTTACCTGTTTTAGATAAAGAGCATAAGGTCCAAGGCTTAATCAAAATGCATGATTTATTACAATCTGGACTTTAAATAATTAAAAATTAACATGCTCATTTTTTTTACCTCTTTTTATTTGGCAATTAACTCGTGAATTGCTAAGCATATGGGTAATTTCTAATTCACATTTTGGTCATATGCAAAAGGTATTCATTTACAGCTTTCTTTTGCTTTTTGGGATGGCAATTGCCCAAGGAGTAGACCTTGAACCCGCTCGTTTTTGGCTGGTTCCCGTTACCATGACCTGCCTAGCCTATATTATGATTGAGGTTGGGCTAGAATTTGTCTTTGATCGCAGCCGTTTAAAAAGCTATCTTCAAGACTCTTTTGTTGCTGCAACGGCTGCTGCTCTCCCTTGGATTTTATGTTCTATCTACCTCTACCTTATCTTTGGAGGAGATATTAAAGATGCCTTTCTGATTGGCTGCTTTGCTGCTCCCACTTCGGCAGGCGTTCTCTTTGCCATGTTAAGCGCTGCGGGCCTAGCAGAAACTTGGCTATTTCGCAAAGCACGCGTGTTAGCGATCTTTGATGATTTAGATACGATTCTTTTATTAATTCCTCTGCAGATGATGTACGCCGGGTTTCACCCTCAAGTTTTCCTTTTGATCTTTATCATCGTCGCTCTCTTATGGGCAGCCTACCGTTATCTGCACCACTTTCATTGGCCAACAAGTGCACCTTGGTTAATTCTCTATTCTATCTCTATTTCTCTCTTTTGTACCACTTTTGAAATGCTTCTGCATGTGCATTTGGCTGTTTTACTTCCCGCTTTTTGCCTTGGATGCATTTTGTATTATTCTCACGACGAAGTGTCGCAAGAGCAGCGCTGGATGCCTTTAGACCTTGGAATTAAAGGTCTCTTTATGTTGCTGGTTGGGATGTCTATTCCTCAAGTCTCTGTCGAAAGCATCAGCTATACTGCCCTCTTCCTGCATGTCATTGTCCTGACACTGCTCTCTAATCTTGGTAAAATGGTCCCTTCATTTTTCTACCAAGACGAGGCGTCATTACGTGAGCGCCTAGCCTTAAGTGTTGCCATGTTTCCAAGGGGCGAGGTTGGCGCCGGCGTGCTGCTAATTGCGATCTCCTATGGACTAAAAGGTGATGCCATTTCAGTCAGCGGCCTTAGCTTAGCGCTAAACCTGCTTTTAACAAGTGCCTTTATTGCCATTGTCTTTAAATTAATTAAAAACCAAACAACCTCACAAACAGCCTCTTAAACTTGTGTTGCTAAACTCTTTTCCCAATTTGTTAGTTTTTCAAACTGGATATTTACTTCACGAAAAAATAGAGTCTCAAGAATAAGTGCTTTGGCTTTATTGAGCTCTTCAAATGACTGTAGAACATAGACAGGCATGCAATGTATCCTTAAAACAGGACTTACTATAAGAGGGTTAAAGATTGGTTCGCTTTGATAACGAATTTGAGTATAATCCCCTTTCTCTATTATGATTTTCAGTTTAACATCAGAGCATTTTTAGCACACGAGGATTTAAGATGTTGGATATTAAGGCACTACGCAAGGACCGCGAGCAAGTTGAAAAACTGATTAAAACAAAAGATCCAGCAGCTGATATTGAAAGCGTTCTACGACTCGATACACAGCTCAGAGAACTTAAAACAGAAGTTGAGCGTCTAAAAGCAGAGCGCAACGCAGCCTCCAAAGTGATCGGTGAGCGTAAGCGTCAAGGAGAAGAGACGGAGAGTATCGTTCAGGAGATGGCCCGTCTGGCTGACGCCATCCACACCCTCGACTCTCAAATCAGCGGTATCGAAAAAGAGTTTGAACTGGCTCTCGCCCGCTTGCCCAATCTTCCCATGGAAGAGATCAAGGTTTCACAAGATCCAAAAGACAATGTCTGTATCAAAGAGTGGGGCGAACGGCCAACATTTGCTTTTCCATTCAAAAACCATGTGGAGCTTAACGAAAAGCTGCATCTATTTGATTTCGTGAGAGGAGCCAAAATAGCAGGCTCTGGTTGGCCGATCTATCGCGGCTGGGGAGCTCGCCTGGAATGGGCTTTAATTCAATATATGATTGGAATCCATCTTAAAAATGGATTTGAGCAATGGATTCCTCCTCTACTCGTCAAGCGGGAAGTCATGTTTGGATCGGGACAACTGCCAAAGTTTGATAACCAGCAATTCAAAATTAATGATGAAGACTATCATCTCTATTTAATTCCAACAGCAGAAGTTCCCTTAAACAGCTTACATGCCGATGAAATTTTGCATGAAGAGCAGTTACCTCTTCGCTATGTCGCCTACACCCCCTGTTTCCGACGCGAAGCTGGAGCCGCAGGTTCGCAAGAGCGTGGTTTAATTCGCATGCATCAGTTTAACAAAGTCGAGATGTTTGCTTTCACAACGCCTGATCAGAGCCCTAAAATATTTGATGAAATGGTCGCAAGCGCCGAAGAAATTTTGCAGGGACTTGGACTACACTACCGCAACATGCTGCTCGTAACAGGAGATATGTCCTTTGCTTCAGCCAAAACAATTGACGTAGAAGTTTGGCTGCCTGGGCAAAATCGCTACTACGAGGTCTCTTCGATTTCTAACTGCACCGATTATCAATCAAGACGCTCTGCCATCCGCTACCGTCATAGTCAGAGTGACAAACCAGAATTTGTACATACCCTCAACGGCTCTGGCTTGGCCACTTCCCGCTTAATGGTTGCTTTGATTGAAAACAACCAACGTGAAGATGGTTCTGTCGTTGTTCCGCAAGTTCTAAGACCCTATTTAAATAATTTAGAACTCCTTACGCCTAACGTCTAAGCATGGTTATTGCATCTACTGTTCTTGATGATTTCATCTCTTTCCTCAACCACACGCCCTCTCCATGGCATGTGGTTGAAGAGTGTTCCAAGCGTTTGGAAAGTGCGGGCTTTACTGCATTACATCCAAAAGAGTCGTGGAGCATTCAACCAGGCAGCAAACACTACGTTGTGCATGAAGGCGGCGCAATTTCTGCTTGGATCACACCTCAAAAAAAACCCGTGGGAGTAGATCTCATCGCGGCTCATACAGACAGTCCAACCTTTCGAATTAAGCCAAACAGCGAATATCTACAGAGCGGTATGGCAATGGTTGGGTTAGAAGTCTATGGGGCTCCCCTGCTCTCCTCCTGGCTTAATAGAGAACTGGGGATTGCTGGCCGTCTGTTTGTAGAAGAGCCATCAGGGGAAATTTCTCGTCTTTTAATTGCCAGTGAAGATAACCCTTTAATTATTCCTCAGCTAGCCATTCATCTAGACCGAGAAGTGAACGAAAAGGGGTTGCTCCTCAATCGGCAAGATCATCTGCCAGCATTGGCAGCACTCAACTGGGAAGAAAACAAAGAACTTCCTATCCAAAACCTGCTCAAACAAGCTGTATCTGAAAAGCCTATTCTGGGTAGCGACCTTTTTGTCTACCCCTTAGAAACAGCCAAATGGGTAGGCTATCAACATCAGATGATCTCCTCTTCCCGATTAGATAACTTATGCAGTGTCCATGCTGCCTTAACAGCTTTAATAGAGACTAAGGTTTCAGACGAGCGGATTAAGATGGCGCTATTTTGGAATCATGAAGAGGTGGGATCTAATACAGCTCCTGGAGCAGCCTCTCCCTTTTTCCTCCATCTATTAGAACGCCTATTATTAGCATTAGATGCTTCAAGAGATCATTTTTTAAAGGTTCTCCAGCAATCGATTGCTCTCTCAATCGACGTCGCACATGCCCTACATCCTAATTATACAGAAAAGCATGAGCCACGGCATCAAGCCCTTTTAGGCAAAGGGGTTGTTCTGAAATATAGCGCCCAGCAGCGCTATGCAACTGATGGTTATACAGAGGCACTTTTGCAATCTTTATGCCGAAGAAAAAAGCTGATGCCGCTACAGAAAATTATCTCAAGGGGTGATATCCCGAGTGGATCTACCATCGGACCCATTCATGCCAGCACGACGGGTATGGCTACAGTCGATATTGGCATCCCCCAGCTTTCGATGCACGCTTGCCGAGAGCTCATTAGCGCAGAGGATCAAATCACCTTGACAGACCTACTACAATCCTTTTTAAACGAATAAAAAAGCCCGCTTTTTATTAGAAAGCGGGCCAAAAGACACCATCTGCTCTTTGGAGGGAGTATAGTCCCAATCAGGCTAGCATTGGAGCCACCTGTCGGGGCAAGGAGCGAACGATAGTGTCAAGGTCACTGAGAGGTTCAAAATACTCATCTGTAGATTCGCCAGCTTCAACGCGTGCATCAAAATGAGCTGCCATAGAAGTTTTTAGTCGCTCTCTCGATTCAGGAGGTAAATTGGCTAATTGAGACTGTAAACCGCGAATGACAACTTGAGCAGACTGTAGCAATGTTCCATACACTTGAGGGTCTAGCTTAGAGGGATCGGAATTCACTAACTCTAAAAAACGCTGTCCAGTTAAGGGCTGGTTTAAAGCTCCATGAACAACCTCTAGAGAAACTGATAAGGTTGCAAATCGAAGAGGTGCTAAAGCTGTTAGCATTCCAACAGGATCCTGACTCAACGCTAAACGTTTTTGTGGGTCGGCCACCATTAAATTTAAGGCTGTAACTTCAAACTCCTTACTGTAAATGTGTTCAAACACTTTTCCTACAAATGCTTGAGCAACATCGGCTCGATTCGGCTCTTTTCCTGCTCCTTGAGCCGTGACATAGGCATCCACCGTCGCACTCCGCAGCATTCCGCTTCCAAATAGGGCGGCCATCATCGCAATAGCAGCTGAATTATCCACTGGCTGGTTTGGATTTGCCTGTGTAGCGGCATTCACAGAATCACTAATCGGATTATAAGCCACTAAAGAGGCCTCTATTGTCGCTCCGGCATAAACTGCTGTTGTCACTCCTGAGGCGACAACTAATGTGCTGACAGCAATGTTTGTTCGCTCTTTCAGACTGACTTCCTGTCTGGGATCTGTCGAATTGCTGCTTAAATCGTTCACGAGGACTTGCATGCCAGAAGAAACAGCGCCTATGGCATCTGCATGAGCATTTGCCTGAACTAAATAATCTCGCTGCAACTGAGATGCACTCGTAATCTCCGCTTGGTAATCTGCAGCTCCTTTCGACCTCACTTCAGCCGCTGCTTCGCGCTCATTTTTGGCTTGGGTAATAGGTGATTTATCCATTAATTTTTTCTGATATTCAGCTGAATTTAGGTAAGCTTTGACTCGATCCGCCTCTTCTTTAAGACTTTCTACCCACGAATCGAGCACGCTTCGCGCAATTTCATATAGTTTATTCATCATTTCCATGACGAATTTAGAGACTCCAACAATTAATCCTGTCTTCTGTCCTTCACTTCCTTCAATCCCTTGGTTCGCTAATATCATTCCTAATTGTTCGGGAGTCAGTTTCATTAACATTTGGGGCGTCATACCGGCGGCTGCACCATCAATCACTTCTGGTTGTTGAGGTTTGGGTGAATCGGCTTGGATGGTCATCCCCTTGCTGCTTTCGTCCGCGCTTGCAATCGTATCCTGCTGAAAAGGAACGGTCATTTGCTCGCCTGAAGTCGTCGTTGCTCCCCCTGTCCCCTGCACTTGTACGGGTGGTAAGGGTCCGCCGACGGAAGCTGATGCGTCGCCTGCGCCTTGAACATTTCCGCTCATAGGCTTCTCTCCTAGTTATAGAAAAAAGCGCCCATGCTTTTTTCCTTAAAATTCTCCACCTTTATTATAACATTAAATTAAATTTTAACATGAATTACTATTCAGTAATTTAAAGTAATTTATTTCATCAGAACCGAACAACGAAGGAAATTAAAATAATTAATAAGATAGAACGTTAGTTCCGATTTGGAAGTGATGGAAAGTTAATTGGACGCCTTGGATGGGACGATACAAGTAAGCGAGCTGTTTTAGGCTTCGACAAGTCGAAGCGAGCAACAAAGCGGCGACAAGTCCTTGCAGATTGAAACATCTTTTTTGGACTGTGAGCGTTCATTCGGTAGTAAAAAACTATATTGCACGACTCATTCTAAGGTTTTGAATGCTCCCTATTTGCTTAATCAATAAGCAATACTTTCGATTTGAAAACAAACTCGACAATTTCAATAAGCTTATCTTTGCTATCGTTATATCGTTCTAATTTTAATTTATAAACTCTGTAAAGATCGAATTATCAAACAAAAATTAACGATTAAAAAGATATCAAGGATATAA
>CAZZJE010000015.1:0-17056 GCA_964654295.1 uncultured bacterium
CAACCTCTTGCCGCTTTTCATTCCATGAGCCTGTCGCTTGCAATTCTCCAAATGGGCTTGTAGCTTGTATCTTGGCTTCGAGTAAGTCTACAAAGCTCTCTTTAATCTCTAACACACCTCTTGACTCTATTTGAAGAGACTCGCCCATTAACTGAGATAGCAAACTGTCAGCTGAAGGTGCAGACTCCAAGGTCGCTTGATAGTTTAATTGGTTCTTTGGATCGCCAATTAATAGAATCTGCCAAGATGAAATTGTCAACGTATCCGGCTGCTCTTTAGATAAGGGAATTACAATCGGCTCTTGACCAACTCCGGAAAGCTCAACAAAGCCTTGATCTTGGTTATGGCTTGCCGAGTTAAAAAGAGGCAAAACAGCTCGCTTTAAGTTCCAGCTGCTCTTCAAGGTCTTTTTCAATCCTAGCATCCATGGCATCTTGACTGTCAGCTCGGCTGGCTGCGTCAACGAAAGGATGCCCTGGTCTAATAAAAGATGGAATTCGGGGCAATCAATAATATGACTTTTTAGCTGCCCTTGCAAAGAGATTGTTTGATAAGCGTCGATATGTCCTTCGGCATTAATCGTTGTCAAGGGGCTTTGTAGATCGATAGAAACAGTTTGAGGCGCGCTCTGGCTTGGATATTCAATGTTTAAGCTGACAGAGTCTCCCAAAAGTGATGTAAAGGTGTCGGAATCTCTACGAAGGCGTAGCTGATTAATCGCATCCAAAATCGGTACGGGAAAGTCTTGAATCTTAGCGTGTGCAGTCAGTTTAGTCGGAGAAAAGCTCTTTAGAAAGCGCTCAGGTCTTCTTAAAAGGGTATGATAAGCTTCCGGAGAAACATCTTTTAACGCAGCTTCTAGATGAAAAACTCCCTGCTGCTCTCCCTTTTTTGAATTTCCAAGGATGTGTGCTGTCAGCGTGTGATCTTCATGATATTTTGTTGTCGCGTTTAGATCTGTAAAACCAATGGCTCCCACTGTAGGTGTTTCCAATGTTGCCGCAAAATTTTTGACTTGGATTTCTGTTGGTAGGGCATTTCTAAGGATTAAATTCCAAAATGAGATCTCTATAGAAAGCTCGTCTCCTTGCAGCTCAAAATGATCTTCCGGCTGGCTAATCGTAATCCCTTCAAAGATCTGAGGTCCTATCCATTGAAAAGTCACCTGATCAAAATGGACCTCTGCATCTAACCGACGGCTCATCTGATGTTCTATCAAACGTTTACCCCAAGAGGTCGATAGCATCGTTGGAATAAAAGCTGCTGTAACGGCGAGGATACAACAGATAAGACCAATGACTTGAAATGCTTTAGATTGTGGTCGAGCCATTCCCTTCTCCAAACTTAAATAAGCGCTGATAATATAATATTTTTAGATGAATCACGGCACGATTGCTCCCACTCTTCTTCTGCTACCTGAATCTTTTTAATCGCATCAGTTACAGGAAGCTCAATGTAATCGCTCTCTAACGAATTCAAACTGTACAAAGTCTCTTCAATCGTTAAATGCTGGATTGCATGGGCTGGATGAAAAGCAGGGTCACTGCTGTCGGTGTAAATTTCTACTAAAATGCCAGCTTTGACTAAATCATTCACCATCTGCTGCGCCAGAGAGTAGGGGGCACCGATGCCATTAGCAATTTGTTGGATTGTCAACGAGCCCGCCCGTCCTTCATACGCTTCAATAAAGAGAGTCACGATCCTTAGCCAAACAATCCGTTTGGGAACAAGCCCTACGCTATCCTCATCAAATCCAATCAAATGCGCTCCACCTTCATATTCTGTATGGAAAGCTAATTCTGCTCCCGCTAACACAATTAACCAGCTGGTATGCACCCAAATAAAAAAGAGTGGAATCGCAGCGAAACTTCCATAAATTGCTCCATAACTCGACACACCAATCTGAAATTGGATGTAGACCCATTGGATAAATTGATAGGCAGCCGCTGCTACTAGGGCGGCAAACAGGGCATAGCGGATTTTTAAGCGTCGATTAGGTAAAAAGAGATAGATACAAGCTATAATAATTGTAATAGAAAAGTAAGGGAAAAGATGGAGTAAAAATAGAATTAAAGGGCTAAAGGCGTCATAAAAAGCGTGCTGCTGCGTAATCCGAGTTAAAAAGGTTGCGGCTAAAATCGTCGCACTACTGGCAATGACGAAGAAAAAAGGAGCAAGCAGCATGGTGGCTAAGTAATCACTAAATCTTCTAGTCAAGGAACGCGGACGAGAAACTTTTCCAATTTGATTCAGGGCATCTTCAATGCTACTCATCAAACTAACCGCTGTCCAAAGCAGGAAAATGACACCAACTCCGGCAATCAAACCACCCTCTGTATGAGCCAAAAGTGAGTAGGCAAACTGGATCACCCGCTCTGAGACGTCAGGCTGATCTTTAAAAACTTGACTGACAATTTTTCTTAAGTTTTCTTCAAATCCAAACCCTTTTGCAAATCCAAAGGCAACCGCCAGCATAGGAACAATGGAAAGAAGAGTGTAGTAGGTTAAGGCTGAAGCTTTTAAGTAGCATTGATCATTAATGAATCCATAGATCGTTGCGCGTAAAATAGAAAAAAAACGCCACGAAAAGCTCTCAATACGCTTGATTTTTGGTTGCCACTCCATCGATTCGCCTTTTTTTATTGGATAATCCTAGGATAGCCTGCTTTCACTACAAGGTCAACATGAGATCTTCCAATTGGCTCTTTATTTATTCTATAGAGCAAAAATGTTAAATTTTAAAAATTTGCTATTTAATTAAAATCTTTAATTTAAAATAATTAAAATTTGTTAATTTTTATAAGATATTAAATATGAGATAAATATTAAAAACATGCCTGATCCAATAAATAGATGCACAAAATGAATCTGCTCTCCAGTATGCTTCTGCGTTAATAAGCAATCGAGAAGTTGTCTTAGCTGCTGTAAGACAAAATGGACTTGCCCTTCAGTATGCTGACAAAGAGCTTAGAAGAGATCCTGAAATTATTTCAGTAGCTATAGCCCAAAATAAAGGGGCTATTCAATTTGCTCTAAGCAAAAATTAAAAATAATGAGAAGCTGTCTAAAAACAAATCTAACAATTTCAATAAGTTTATCGTTGTCATCGTTATATCGTTCTAATTTTTAATTTATAAATTCAGTTGGGTGTCGACTGTCAGCAAAAAATTAACGATAAAAAGATATTAACGATATAACGATAAGCGGTTTATGGATAAACTTAACAATCTCAACAAATTTAGCCTGCGCTTGTTTTTATAGGGTTAGACTGTAAGAGACTAAAGATTAGTCTTCTAGACTACTAATCGCTCATCTTGCCTTATCTTTTTAATATCTTAATATTTAATAAGATTAATTATTTTAAAATAAGGTCTTAATTTTACAAATCAAATTCTAAAAATAAAGTTCAAGATATGCCAGACCCTACAAGTAGATGTCCCCAACATCATCCCTCTCTCTGCGAAGCTCAACCCAATCTTGTTCATTTTTTACGGCAATCCTCTAGATACTTCTTATCTAATCGATGTACTTTTCGATGTGCTTTTTCCAGCTAGCTCTTTTACTCTTCTGACTACTTCAGGATAAAAGGGTGCCATTGTAGAGGGATTGGACATTTTAACTTCTATCTCCTTCAAAAAATCTTTCCTCTTAAAAAATTCAGAAACGATTGGTTCAGGAGCTATACCTGCTGAAATGATCGCATTCTTAAGGATCAGCGGATAATAGGGGCCTGATGGGGGATAGGTTTGCAGCATTTTGGTCTCTATTTCATTTAAAACATCTTCAAATATAGTAGAGGGAACATTCTTACCATATACGCCCAGTGAGGCAACAACACTGAAAACATGCGGCAATTTTGGGAATTTTTTGAATAAAAACTCTGATTTAAAGCATTCATCCACAACTGACAACTTTAAGCCTCGGAAGAATTGGCCCTCTTCGTTGTGTAAAACCTGAAGGTTTAAATGATCTAAAAAGATATAACGCTCGATCCAGTCAACGCAAGTTGGAATAGAATCTCTATAATCAACATAAATTTCTGGCTCTGCTCCAATAATTCCCATAATAAGACCTGTTACGTGGCGCATATACCCTTCTCGGGCTTCAGCTGAGAATGTAAAAATTTGAGGGAACTTATCCAATAAACTCGGCAAGACGTAATTTCTAGTCTTGGTTACAAAAGGACGCAGAGGATGGAAAGCCATCTTTTTAATGTTCTTTACACTATTTAATGGAACAATCTTTGGAAAAAGGACCGCGCTCTTCTCATAGCATTTTTGCCCTTCTCGATTGATCATAACGATATCTTCAAGGGTTGTAGCCATTAAACGGGCATAATGCTCTTGTAACTGTACATCTTTTTCTGCTGTGCTTAAAGCGATTACAATTTGATCCATAAACTTGAAACGTTCATTAAAATGCGCTTGAACTCCACGTTCATGCAAATTAGCCGAATAAGCGGCAAACGTATTAGAGTAGAGAGGCCTTAAGCCATCTTGATCCAAACCGGAAAATGTTCCATCTAGGAGATAGTGGAATAGACAAATTCGGTTGTTTCCCTTTTCTGCTATGGAAAGCAATCTCATTTTAAGATGAGTCAAAAGAGTCACAGGCTGCTTTTTAGATCCCCCAGGAAATTTCTTTTCTTTGCATTTTTTCAAGACTTCAATCGACAATTTTTTCGTCTGCAAGAATTTAAATTGCTCCAATAGCAAACGGTCTGCTTCCTCACTAGCGTCCAAATCCAAAAGCCAATTAAGTAGATTCATTTGCAGTTCGGCATTAACAAGAGCAGCAGCCTCTTGATTAAGAAGAATGGTTTTAACCGATTGAAACAATTGTACTAAAGCACTCTCGCTTCCTTTAAATTCTTGCATAGAGTTTTGAAGAAGGTGAGCAAGGCGACTTACCCTCTCTTCTTTATTCATATGGCGAACAGATAGAGAGATAAAGTCAATTGATTTGCTTTCGATTCCTAATTCAAATAAACGATTAATCGATCTGCTTTTAGCCTTATCTTCGATTCCTAACGTTTCTTGCAGGGATAGCAGATACTCCATTAAAGCCAAGTTTTTTGACCCATGCGCTTTTTTGAAAAGAAGTTCATGCAGCTCTTTTTTTGAAGAGGCGTCAATTTTTGGTGAGGCAAAGAGAATTCTCAATAAATCGAACTGTTTGACATATTTTTCTTCTTGCTCTTCTACGCCATGATGAAAAACATTATAAATCGCCCAAAAAGCCATTTCTGTCGAATTCAAAAAGTCGATTCGAATGTCATTTTGACGCAAAGGAGAACGATCCCAACTCTCCAAAAACGTTGCGATAAGAGCGGATTCCTTCTCTTTATTTGTTGCGAGACGCTTAAAGAGCATGAGCCAATCATCAGGATCTAAAAATCGCTTGTCTTTTTGTAAAATTTGCTGAATTTCAGCAAGAGAAAACGAGGAGAGATCAGGGATATTTTTGAATGAAACTTCCGTTTGATCCACCTCTTTTTGAAGTTCTTCCGGTAGCTTCCATTGCAGAGAGCGTATCGCAATCTCTCGTTTAATTTCTGGTGCAGTTTGGTGTAATTGTAAGATTGCTGCATTCCACTGCTGTTTTGCCGTTTTCCCACCTCCGTAAAATCGCTTGATGATTTGCCAGCTAAATTGCTGTTCATTGGGATGAGCAGAGAGATTCAAAGCTGTTTTACTCAACATTAAGAATTGCTTTTTTGTTGGAGAAGAGATCTGATCGAAAACTTCTTGAGCAAAAGTGTGCCAGTAGTGAAATTGGCTGCAATTCTGCTCAGAAATTCTCTCTAATAAATGCAGCGGTATTCTGGCGACTAACTTGCCGTGTACAGCGGGCCTATCTAATAATCTCAAAAAGAGAGAAAAAACTTCTCCATGAAGGCTTTCATCCGCTTTAGAAAGAGTTAATAGCCTGTCAATTTCCACTTTGTCCCATTCAGATTTGTTGGAAACTTCGGGGCGGTCTAACAGACGTAATAAATCCGAAGTGGGGTTTTGAAAACATTCAACCGAGACTTTTTTCAACACATTTTTCAACTCCGGAACTTGAGCCTCTTCTAGCCTAGAGAAGCAGCCACACATAAAACGAAGATGAGCATCGTTTAAGGAAGGAAGATGTCTGATGTAACTTGAAAAAAGTGTTACGGCTTGCTCTTTCTTTTCTATTCCTAAAGCGAATACAATTGCCTTTTCAAGGTTGCCTCCTAAGACTTCAGGAGTCAGCCACATAGATAAATTTTTTGATAAAAGCACAGCGACCTGAGGCAATGTTGCGGCAATTTCAGACTCCTGCTGCTGAAAATATTTATTCAATAGCTGTGCAATTGTGCTTCGAACTAATTGCGTATGCGTAGAAAAATCAGAGGAGGAGTGCTTACCTTTTTTGATGACTTTAAGCGCTAAATCTAGCGCAGTCGTTAAGTTATTTTCTTCTAGTGCTAACGAGATCAAATCGCATTGCACTTCGATAAGAAGTTTTCGGCTTTCTAGTCCAAAAATTTTCCACTCAGCTAGACGATTTAACACGGTACGGTCATTAGCTGCAGCCAAACGACATAATCTGAGTTGTTTAACTAGGAGAGTTTGATGTTTTGGGTTTAAGTGTTCTACCCGTATTAATGCAGCTAGAGACAATGCCTCTTGAAGGCTTTCAGTTGAAGGTGCAACGGTCGTTAAAGCACTTATTAAACTGAGTAAAAGCTTAGTCTGATTCGAAGAAGAAATGACGGCCTTAGAAGATTGTGTCAGCGCTAAAACTTCTTTGACGACTTTACGAGTATCAAATTTTGAATGTTTTGAATGGTAGCGAACGGAACTCATCAGAAGGTCAAATCGATTTTGCGGTGTATAGCCAAATTGGGCTAGATTGCTAATCCAGTCATAGCAAAGATCCAACTGATTGTTTTCTACCCAAGACCGTTGCATGACGAGATGCTCGCAATCAGTAAGCCGTATTGCTCTTTCACGCTTCTCACTTTTAAGCACGATGTTAGCTAAGCGATGTAACTTATCGACTAATTGTTTTGGATTTTGATGATATCTCAGAAGAGATTCACTGTTATTCCAAATCATTTTGTAGGTCTGAACCATTTTACGATCTTCTACAGCTTCCGGAATATCTAGTCCTGTTAGCCAATCATTAAAATAGATGTTAAATCGTCTAGAAGAGGTGGAAAGAAGATTGAGCAGTAAACTTTGAACAGCTGGAATTTTAACAATGTCAGGCTGAGACTTTAAAATTCCCTTCAGTAAATTGAACGAAAGAGAGTGACCTTTTTGAAAAATTTTCTCTGAAATTAGATTTAAAATCTTATCAAAATGAGTGTTTAGAAGTTGAAGACCTTTCTCTTGATTCTGTTGCAATAAGAGATGAAAAGCTAAAAGGACAAGACTCTTTCTTAATCTACTCTGTTTTAGAATAGGCTCAACTCCAGATTTTAAAATTTCATCTAAGATAAAAGGCAGATAGGGTCGAATCGATTCTTGAATATAAGCACGATTAATAAAGCTTGCCTTAGCTAACGTAAGATGTGCTAAATGGGCGCGTAACGCCTCTTTTCTCGGGAAATTAGGTGGGATTTTCTCAAAAAGTTGGTAGAAGCTTAAGGCGTCGGAATGAATCGTTGCTGTTGCATAAGTAGCCAGTTTAGATGATAAATCGACCCAGATCTCGATCTCTTCGGAATTCAATAGGGAAAAGTTTGTACGCAGTAGTCGATGGAGCGCTTTGCCAATGGCGTAGTGGGAAAGATCGTGTTTGACCTTAGCTAACAGCCGATTTTTTCGGCGTACGATAGGTTGCGAAGGGACCGTTGGGACGGTTTCTTTTGTTTCTTCTGCTACTATTTCTTCTTCTACAGTCTCGCCCTCTTCATCGCTTTCGATACGCTCTAAAGCAGGCATCTCCTCATTAAGATGTGCTTGCGCCACAGTCTCCAATGTTTGATAGGCTTCGGGTCCACTTGGAATGGCAGCAATATATTGTTGCATCAGAGGCGCAGAAGCTAAATAGTAGACTCGTCCAGAAGTCTGCATATCGAAGACTGGGCTGCTTCTTGTGGCATAGAAAACTTCTAATAATGTCGTCTGTAGCACTTCAGAACGCATTCCTTCTAATCCCGCTCTCTCTAAACCAGCGTGAAGCAGCGAGAGCAAACAGTACTCTTTTCCTGGCGCGTATTTCTTTTGAATAGAAACGAGATGCTCAATTTCTGCGACTTGTAAGGAGAGGGTTGAAAGATCTTCTGTTAAGTAGAGCGCATCAAAAAAAATTGGAAGAGAAGGAAGGATCTCTAATAGATTCGTAGAAAACAGCGAAGAGGATGGAACAGCACGCTGAAGTAACTTATAAGCCCTTTCTGCCAATATCTTTTTATTAGGATCTGTAGGATGGAAACTTTCTAACTCTTGAACAATCAGTGAAAAAGTTTGGTTGGGAACAACTTTTTCCAAAGAATCTAAAATCGTCAGGAATTTATTAAAAAACTCTGGCGATGAGCCATAGCCGCTCTCTCGCTTTAATTCGTGAATGACAGATTCACAGATCTCTCGTTTTCCCTCTTTCACTAAAAATGCATAGTAGTTCAGTAGCATGTTTTCTGAACCAACTTCTCTAGGAAAGTTATGCTCAGAGACTTTTCTTCCGGATAATTTATAAATCAACTGCAAAGCAAATTTATAACATTGTTCATTAGGCGAGTTGAGAAGTTTTGGAATTGCATCTAAGACGAGTAACTTTGGTATTTTTTTTCCACTGCAGAAATAGTTAACAAATAGAAGTGATGCCGCTATTAGATCAAAAATAGGATGGTCTCTTCCTAATAATTCTGTTGCAGACTCATAAATTTGCTTATTCGATGTAAACAGCTCTTTATGTTGTTCTAAAACAGAAGGCAACGCTTGAATGGTATCAGGAAGCAACGCCGCAGCTTGATCAAACAAGAGATCCCATATTTGAATAGGCAAATTGTCAAATTGTTTATCTTTAATGACCATCAGCCAGGCAGGCAGGTTCCAAGGGATTAAACAGTGAGCCTCGCTCTTTTGATCCAATAAAATTTTAAGTGCCGGCTTCTGTTTATAACTGACCAGTTGGACGCTAGGCTTTTCTTGAGAAGATTGAACAGGCGAACGAGAAGCTAGGGGAAGGAGTGCGGAAAGAGCCATATAGGCATCGATAAATTCGGGAGGAAGATCGTAGGTATAACGTAAAGTTGCTATCGAATTAGTAGTTGTCGCCGATGTTGATTGTTTTGATTTTTTTAACTCGGGATGCAACGAAGACCAGAGCAGTTGCCAGATATTATCTTCAGATGATAACACCTCATTTTTTGCTTTTAAATGCTCTTTGACAGCTTTTTCAAATTGCAAAGCAATAGAGCTCTTAGCTTGAGGTGAATTTGGGAAACGTTTATGCGAAATACGCTTAATCTGATAAGCACTGGAGTGAACAAAATCGCGTTGGGTGTTTGGATCACCAAAAAATCCGATAATAGCTTTTTCAATAAGGTGCTTCTGTCGAATCAGCTGGTGTTTGATCGCAAATGAGAGAGAGTCAAAGATAACAACAGCGTTTGCTCCAATTGTCTGACGCATTCCAATGAGATTTAAACCTCTTTGACAAAGCGCTTCTAATAGACAAACTTCTTGAGATTCCATATGAACCTCTAACACTTCTGGAACCACTCTGCCTTGGCTATTTAACACGATTGAATCGAGTTGAACTACAAAATGTAAGTTGGAATTTTCAAACTCATTGTTTTCAACCTGATTGGCAATGCCAAAATCTGTATTGTCAACACTACTTAATGTATATCCTTTAGGCTCGGGTTGGCTTAACTGATCCAAATCACCATCCCAATATTTATCCAAATACGCGTGTTTAACAGATTCTGCTCTTTCATGAGCAGAAAGGTCAACTAACCCTTTAATCTCGCGTCCAATAAAGCTTCGGTAGAATGTTGTCAGATCTGTTATCTGTTTCCACGAGAGCTCCTCATTTTTTATCCGACCATCTAAATCTTGAGATTTCCTTGCAATATTGGCGAAAAACTGCGGTGTTAAAAGACGCATAATTGCGGGGTTGACATGCTCTGCTTGCTGGAATAGGGCTGTAATCACACCTTCTGGTAAACTCGAAATGGGATCACTCCCAATAAATCGAAACTCTTTAATTGGAATCTTGTTCTCTTTTGCAAAACGATAGAGATAATAGAGAGCCTGACCCCAAGTGAAAACGGAGCCATCCTTGAGTTTAATGACTCTATTAAGCCGCTCTGTTGCATAAACTTTTAGAAACTTGTGATAGGCTTTACTGATCAGCAGATTGGCGATCTCTGGAACGAGCTGGCCCGACGCTGTTAACACGCCATCATCGAAAGCTTGCTTAATTGTCTGATCTTCCGGAGAGTCTTTAGAGAAAAAGGTGGGGATTTTACGTTCTGATTCTAAAACTGTACGCAGAGATTCCGGCAGCTGTTCGCCCCTGGATATAATTCGTACAGAAGGAGTGGTTGCAGTTGCTAAATGTTGAGGCGAAGATAAGATTACTAAGTTAGATCCAATTTCTATAGAAGAGCTCATAAAATCCTTTAGTTTTTGATAAAGGAATGATGATAACTCTATTAATATTAAGTTTTGTTAAAGATGGAAGTTTTATTGAGTTTTTAAAATCAGAAATGGTAAAAGTTCAACTGACAATAAAATAAGTGTTTTAAAGCTACTCAGCTAGCTTGTTAAGTTCATTCATAAACCGCTTATCGTTATTATCATTAATATCCTTTGCTAAGTTAAAGATATTATCCACATTTGAATAGGAGAGCTAATTTTCTTGGAAACAATGGGAAAAGAGCCGTTAACTTTAGGATACCAGGCAGTCATGAAAAGGATCGTGTCGCTATTAGCAAATTCGTTTGTGCCTTTTTCATCAATCCACAGCTTGCCAGCAGCGAAGGCTTCTCGCAGTTCAGCACGTTTAGACGCGCTAAGCTGGGCAAACTCTTGAGCGTTACAGAAAAGGTCCGCCAGCTCTTCCATGACTTCACACTGCCATTTCTCTCCTTCTGTTGGCGATGCTAAAAAGCCAAGTGTAAAAGCTTGAAAGAAGCTACGGCTAAATTCAGAAGTGACAGAAAGGTAGATTTCGTAACGCATCTTACCTTTTATCTGGTCGTCTTGCCCATAAGAGATCTGCATTCTAAGACCTTTGGAAAGCTGTTGTTGGAAAAGATCTTTCAATTTAACGACAAGCTCCTTTTTCACAGATTTATCTAGAAAACGGGCATAACCCGGTAAGTTGAACAGTTCAACATAAAGGTCAATAGGCTTTTCCTGACGTGCGTCTGGAGCAGCGATCCATTGGCGCAAGTATTCTAATTGCTGAAATTTTCGCTCAAATTCATTGGCTAGTCTAGGTTCCCGTTGGATCAAAAACTCTTTCAGCTTTGAGGGATTGTCCTTATATATGTCTAATAAGGCATAAACTCTCTGCACTTCATCGGCATTCAGCGATGTCAGCTTGCCTACAGGAGGAATGTTCTCTGCTTGACTGATCATTCCATATAAGAGAAGGTTATGAAGCTGTAATCTTTCTGGTATGCTTATCAGGTGCATGGTAGAAATAGTGGAGGGAAGGTTGGCTGGTTGCGTTTCATCGATGATGCCCTCTATTTTATCGATAAAATGGCTACCCTTTGAAATCTCTTCAGGAATATGAGCATCCTTTTCAATCTCAAAGATCACTTGGCTAGCAGGTCGCGTTATAGAGGATAAATGGTTAAGATCTAATTCAGAATTCGATTTTGTGTAATGCATACGGAGCGTTTCTACCTGTGGCAACGCATCCAATCCTTCAACGGCAGCATTAAGGCGAATATTTTTTATATGATCAGGTAGATCGCCAACCTTAATTTTTTTGATGGCTGATTCATGAATTTCTAGATCAACTAGATTCTGAACTTCTCGGAAGTTATCGGGTATTGCTTTAATTTCCGACCCCGAAAACTGAATTGTTCTAGTATCGATTAAAAACCAAGGAATTGGTTCCACACTAGAGTTGATATTAGTGATATAGATCGATTTAGGACTTCTACAGATATAATTAATTATGCCTCTGGCTGTAGATCTTTCATCGGCAGGTACGCCATTTAACCAGCGTTTGATGACTAATTTTCTAAAGCTCTCTTTTGTGTGATTTAATGCTTTCGTTTGGTTCTCAAGGGCAGGTATGTGAGTTACTACTTCCCATAGCTTTTTTTGAAGCTCTCGATCCACTGATTTTAAAGTACCATCGCCATTTATAGCGCTAGAAGCAATTTTTTTAATTAACTCCCGCAAATCTTCTGGGGTGCAGTCTAAAGGTAGTCTATCAATTAATAAAGGAATTGCAGCTCCAGTGGGATCAGCTAAGGCATACAAAGCAATTAACTTGCCTACATCACTGGTGAGCTTTACTTCTTTAGTATTTTGTAGGAAAGTAGTAAAGGTATCACGCTGGTCAAACTCTATTTTATTAAGTAACGTCCTTTCAGCTGTTGTTAAAGACCAATCTCTAAGTTTTTTGCTTATTTTAAGAGAGAGAGTATCCAAATCGTTGTTTTCGGCAATCTTTAACGTTAAATGTAGCTGATTGAGATATTCATCGTTAGATAGCGTCTCCTCAACCCAACTGATAACATCTTTAGATCCAACATCAAGTATAATTGTTAGAGGTGTAAATTTAAGCTGATCTATTTCGACAGACTGGATAAGTTGGCTATTCGTCGTTTGAGGTCCTATCAGATCGCTAATCCACTTGGCCGATTCAAGATTGTTATCAAAAAGCGCTTTCATCAGGGGCGTTATCTTAAAGTGGTCGCCCTGAAATAGAAAGTTTTGTAATAGAAGACTTTTGAGCTGTTCGCTGTTGTAGCGCTCGTAGAACCGCTGTGCTAACGAAGGATTAGCTAACTCTTTGTTTGTTAGGAGTTCAATAAAAAGGGGAGGACCCTTTTTTACAATAGGAAGACTAAGCTGTTCCTGTGCTAAAGCATGAGGCAGCAGGTTAAAAAACTCGCCTAGCAAGAAAAAAAGGCCATTCTGATAAAGTTGAGCGATTGTTTCTCTTATTTCGGATCTATCTTCAGAGTTTGCAATAGATGCAAGCTTCTGTAGTTCTTTTTCATGAAGCAGGAGCAAAACTTTTCGACTTAACTCCTCCTCCCTAGGGCACATTTTACGTAACTGTCTCACTCTACTTTGTAGATCTTGATAATCTGATGCCAGCCCTTGATCCTTCTGGATTATCAGATATAGCTGGTTCAAACTGCTACCTTTTTCTCCTCCCTTGCTCTCCAATTGATTGACAAAGTGCGCTAAACATTGCGCTGGAGTTTCTGGAAAATAAGCCATAGTCGCTCCGTAGTACCTATCCCTTCAAGAAAGATTCGTGCCATACAATATTTAAATTCTTTAAATATCCACAAACTACACGCTGTTTTTTTTAATTAATTAATTTAATTTTATATATTAAAATGTAATTAAATTAATTGAGCGACACATCATGATTAATTTTAATACACAAAATGAAAATGTAAACCTTAAATTTTCGATGATTGTTGAAAATAAGAAAGGTAAAATAGGTAAAAGCAACCAACGTTTAAAATTGATTCATAGTGAAACAAAACTTGATAAAGCTTCCTTAGTTAAAACAACAACAACCTACGAATTAAGTAAAAGTTATCAATTTGCTGTTAGCGAAACAAAACCTTTATTAAGTTGGTCTTGGAAACCTATCACAACTCCAGAAGGAAAAAAAATCTGGGTAAACATTCATCACGTAGCAAAGAAACTCGGGGTTCAAAAAGATTACGCTAAAGAAGTGGTTAGGCAACTATCCTCCATTAGGATTGACCATGAAGCGTCAGAAGCTAAAGAGGGGCTATCCCTTTTAAAAAACCCTCATTCTTATACAAAAACTGATTCAGAAGATAGGACATTAGAAAATTTAGCGCAGCAGCTTAATCAGCAAAAAATAGCGCTTGAAAGTTATTACGGCAGTTCTATTGATCAAATAAATCTAAAACTTCAACAAGGGATAGACTCTTTAGATATCAATGAAATTAGTTTGATTTTAGGGGTCAAACAGAATATAGGCGCCTGGCTAACAAACGATTCAATGCTAGAGCTAACCAGACTAGATCATCCAACTGCTCGAGCAATCAAGTCTTTATCAGACTCTTATGACGCATTAACGAAAGTCTGGAATATGAACGCCGCTCTTTCTACAGAAGGAAGCAATACAATTCCTGATTTGATTCGTCTAATCCAGACAGGGCAACCGATAAAAGAGAGAGATCTAAAGACACTGCAACAAGCCCGAGCAATTTGGACAGATCTACAAGCAAATAATCCCTCTGCTGTAGCATTGGCCAATCCCAAAAGTCCTAATTATAACCCTGATAATCAAGTTTCACAGCTGAAATTTTTGGTAGAGTCCCATGAAGCTTCCGAATCAATTCGTAGTAAATCTCTGCTAGATCCTGCCCATCGTGGGACCCGAGGAGCAAAAGATGAGACTCTTACAGCTCAAGAGTATGAGTTATTAACAACTGCTCCTCACTATGCTCCAGAGCTAGCAATCAAAAGTGGTGACGCTGTAAAAAGCATCAATATGAAGTTGCCTCCTTATGTTTCTTTGGAAATCGAGAGAGTTAATCATAAAATAAAAAACCGAGAGACTTTAAACATTGAAGATAGACAAGTTATTGTAGCTGCCAAGGAGATATGGCGAGATATGCAAATGAATGAAGGATCCACTATTCATTTGGATAGCTTTGCTGATCAATATGATAATATCGGGGCCTTGAGAGAGGTTGCTCATTTCAATGATAAAGGTGTCGATGAACTTCTCTTTAATAAGCTTAGCCAAAACTATTTAAGCAATAAACCTGCCTCCCCAATCCCTACTGTTATTGTAGGGGCTGGTCCAACAGGATTAATGGCAGCATTTAAGCTTTTTGAAGCCGGCCGATCGCCTAAAATTTATGAAGGACGTGTTGATGCCTATAATCGTAGCCATATCTTAATTCTTGATCCTAAGTTGACAGCTCAGATGCAATATTATTTGGGTAGTGACTATGACAAACTGAAAGAGCAGGGTGCCTTAAAACTTCGAGAGGATGGAGTAACAGAAGTTGTGATTCAAGATTTTGAAAAGGCTTTAAGTAAACGCTTCAACGCTCTTATAGAACATGTTAAAACCAATGCTTTAATAGAAAAACCGGAGTTGAATTATCAACACTCTGTCCTCAATGTGCAAAATGGAAAGAATGGAAAAGAGGTTCTTGTTAAAAATCATGCAAAAACCATAGCAGTGCCTTATAAACATCTCATTTTAGCTGGGGGATCGGGCAAGGGAAATGAAATTCGAGATCTTCATTTAGGACCCGCTGTTAAACAGACTCAGAAAAAGGGATATGGTGTTGCAGTCATTAATCAAAGTCAGGTACAAAACATACAAGGCTATCGAGGAACAATTTCTACTTCTGGTCATTTAACAATTCCATTAAGAGAAATGAATCGGCAATTCAACAACTTGCCAGTCAAACAACGATCTAGGTTAGGGTCATTGTGGAGCGAAGCTTCTGATAGTCTTTCTAATCAAAACATCGAATATAGGCAGTTTGAAAACAAAAATCAGTATTACGTGGCATTTGAGCTGCCTAATCAGGTCATATCTTTTCAAAAACAAATCCAGAAATTAAAAGCGGAATATCAAAATAACTTAAAAGAAGAAACAAGTAAATCTAAGCGGAAAGCTCTTGAAAAATCTTTGAAACAATTAGAAGATTTTGAAAAAAATTTTAAAGAGCAAACATTCACAGCTCTTGCAAGTGAACTGGGAATTAAACCTAGTGAGTTAGGTCCATTTAAGTACCAAGCTCTCTTTCCTGTCGCACAAAAAGTTGTCTCTGAAAGTGTTAAAGAGGAGATGGGAACCGTCATTTCGGTGATTGGAGATGCGGGTGCCTCACCACATTTTTTTAGTGGGAGTGGTCAGAGTAGCGCAAGAAAGTGGGAGGATGATTTAGCTAAATTTGCTAGAGATTGGAACAAGAGCCCTGAGCAATTAAGTTCCCATGTCGATAGCTTAAGACAAAATAATCAGAAAACGATTGAATATACGCTTCACCGAGGAAAAGATTACGTCAATCCTCTAGACCAAAATGCAATTCAACAAAAAGAGAAAAAAGCGGTTTTGAGAATGTTAAAAAATGATTCCAATTTCTCTTCAGTGACCGATGTCTCTATCAGCCTGCCAAATCATACCTCCAAAAACAATACCCTATATAAACTATCCTTTGATTACAAAGACTCTAGCAATCAAGTGCATCAAATTTATTTGGAGAAAAGAGAGAGGGGATTTGTCGTACAAGTTTCAAACCAACAGTATGCGTATTCTTCTATTGCAGAAGCTCTTGCTGCGATTCGAAAGCTTCTTTAGAGGTTTGGACAGCTAATCCATATTAAGTGCTTCGCTTAAGCGTTTAGCTATTGCTTTTCATGCATCAAAAAACATCGAGAATGTCAATAAAAAGAGCTTTTGCCACAAAAGATATAATTAATTTATGATAAGAGAAAAGAGAGTATGAAGCTTAAGATACGGAAAGAAAAAAGCTAGCCTAACTTTAGCTAAGTTAATCGAAGCTCTTACCAGACAAGAGGTAAGCGCTAAAGATGTTTTAGATTTTTATTAGAAAGGGAAATAGCCGTGGACAAGTTGGATGTTGTTATTTGGGTTTTAAGCAGTGGGTTTACCTTGATGTTTGTTCTAATGGCTACTATGTGGCATAGCCTGGGTTCTCGTTTTGATCGAGTAGATCAAAGAATTGACAAATTAGATGAGAAGGTGACAGACATCGACCGCAGGCTTTGCAGATTAGAAGGAGCTTTTAGCTCTAAAGATTGCTGCATGATCAAAGAAGATAAGCCAGTGAAGAAAGTGGAATAGCATGGACTTAAGAGAATACCTTTTTCCGAAGATATACTGAATATTTACGAAG
>CAZZJE010000016.1:0-16705 GCA_964654295.1 uncultured bacterium
ATGTAGCGTAGGCTTTAGAGGTAATTGCAAAATTGTTGTCTTATGAGGCCCAATGTACATATAAATCTTACCAATATGGGTGCCTAAAGCTATTTGGAGTGCGGTGACTTGTCACCGCTTTTTGCTCATCTCGACTTGTCGAGATGTTTATATGCCGGATATGATTAACTGCCCCCTATTAACGCCTCGACAAGTCGCCGCACTCCATACTCTTTAGCCCCAGTTTTTTAAATCAAACATACAGAAAGATAAGGCTAAGGCCTTACAAAATTGTGCCGGCCTCTTCGAGGCCTTTCCGTGTAACTTGAATTTTGCAATTACCTCTTTAGCCTGCGCTTGTTCTACAGGCTTTAGCCTGTAGCTCTTACAGATTAAAACCTACGCTACATCATCTGAACTATGAATAGCTCAAAGCCTTTTCCTGCTGGCTAGCGACACGGCGGTCAAGAATCACCACCAGTCCAATAGAGAAAAGAACAGCTCCTACAAACCAAGCCCAGCGTACTGCAATCGCTAAATCAAACGTCTGCAGCTCCTGCCAGAGCGAACCAAATAAGATAGCTGTTAACAAAAGCGGAGCTAAAAGACGCAACGAATGACTGGAGATGGTTCGCCTTCCTCCGCGGAACCAGACAGGATGATCCCCTAATTCACTAAAATACTTGAAGAATCCAATTAAGCAGAGCGAGCTGACCAGCATATTCGTTCCAACAACCATAGGAGCAAGCGCATCGATGACATGGACACCATTACCAAAGCAATAAAATAGAGACAATCCTGTTAATAAGACAATTGTCCAGGTAACGGAAGAACGTCTGGTCATTTTTCCTTCGACTTCAAAGTTACCAGCAATACTTTCCACAATAGAAAAGACTCCTGTGATACCGGCGATAAAAATACAGAAGAAGAAGAGAACGCCTAAAATAATTGACAAAGAGCCAAACTGCTGCAAGATCTTTGGAAACAAAATAAAGCCGATTTCAAAGGTAGAGGCACTAGCCATCAGCTGATCGAAAGGAACGCCTTTAATTGAACTGATATGTGCAATGCACCCAAAAATTGCAGCGCCAGAGATAAAAGAGACAGCAAAATCACCAAAAGCTGTATAAGCCATCGCTTTTGCGATATTGATCTCTTTTTTCGTGTGTCGGGAATAACCAACAATAATACCTAATCCCAAAGATAAGCTAAACAGCAGCTGTCCAAAGATATCGCGCCATAGGGTCATCTCTGTTAAACGGCTAAAGTCTGGTTTTAAATAATAAACCCAACCATCCAAACCACCGGGTAAGAAGCTCACGACAATGGCGAACAAGAGGACAATGACTGCAAGTAAAGGCATAAAAAAGGAGCAGAGCTTCTCCACACCCTGATTGATATCCTTAACCATCACCCACCAAGTCATGACAGCAACACTGACTGTTCCTAAAAAGATTGGCCAAGCCAAATTCCCCCACTGACTTAAATGAGGCGTCACCCCTAAAAAGTGATCTTTAAAAAATGCTGAGGTATCTTCTGGAATTGCTCCAACGGCAGCGAAGTAGGTGTAGCAGACCGAGTAGCCGGTTAAAACGATATAGAATGAGCCTACAGAAATACAGGCTAACACAGCAACCCAACCTAACACTTTACCTAGACGACCAAATACACGTCCACATGCTGTGACGAGGGGAAGCTGCCACTTTTGACCGATAATCCCTTCTAAAACCATTAACGGGATGCCTAACAGCAACAAGGCAACGAAATAGGGAATTAAAAAAGCTCCCCCGCCATTTTTATAACACTGGGCACTAAACCCTAAAATATTGGCAAAACCGACTGCAGAACCGATCAGAGACCATATGTAGCCTGATGAACTCGTCCAAGTTGTTTTATTCTCTTCCTGTTTCATTGGAAATAAATTCCTTTAAATTTCACGATTGATTTTTCTTGCTTAGCAAGATTCTAACGGGCTCTGCCCTGCTATTCACACAAAAATAAGATTAGGGGATAACTTAAGAGATTTGCGCCTGCGGCGCAAGGAGGAGAGTAAGGAGATTAAGAGTGGAATGCAAGGAGTTCATGCAGCTCACATTAAAATTAATTTTGACAATAATTTTTACATAATTTGAGATTTCTGTCAATCTTTGATTGTAAAACGAGGTAAGTATGGACTCATCGAGCCACAAACAGTTAAAAAATATTGCGAATTGGATGAAAGAGCTAGACTATCCTTGTAAGCTCATTAAAAGCAGTTCAGAAATTCCAATTGATCGATTGGCAATCGAACTCTCTTTAAATGAGAAGCAAGATAACAAAGCTTGGGCAACTCTCTATCTCCAACCTCAAGAGATGCTTCCTGAAGCTCCTAATTCTGAAACGCTCTATCGTGCTGTCCTTGAAATTCCCTTAGAAACCACGGCTTCTTTAACCACTCTGGTCGACACCATGCGAACCATCCTCTATCTGAACGCGCTTAGCGATCTTCCTGGATGGCAGCTAAATCCCGTGACGTTTCAGCTCGGTTTTCGTCTTGTACAGCTCCTGCCAGATTCAGCTGTACAACAAATTCCCATTCTCAGTTGGATTGGCAACGCAGCTTTTCAGGTTTCTCTGTTTCTGCAAGCTGTGAAATGGGTTGCGGAGGGTCAGTTGACATTTATAGAGTTTTTAGAGAAGAGTGCCAAGAATCCGGGCAGTGAAGAGTAACCTGCGCTACTCCTCTCCTTTCCATCCCTCTTGACCGATCAAAGGAACAAAGCGAACCGCCTCTAAAGCTTCATGAGACATTGTTCCATCGAGCTGCTTGCGCATGCGTACCAGCATCTGCGATGTCGTATCGCCAATAGGAATAATCAAGGTTCCATTTGGAGCTAACTGATCTAATAGAGCGTGAGGGATAGCAGGAGCCGCTGCCGTAACAATAATGGCATCGTATGGGGCAAACTCAAGCAATCCCAGAGTTCCATCTGCCTGTTTAACTGTAATATTGGAGTAGCCAAGAGCACTTAAACGAGCTTGGGCCTCTTTAGCTAGCTGTGGAAGCCGCTCGACGGTATAGACGTGGGAGGCGATATGGGCTAGCACAGCAGCGCTGTATCCTGAACCTGTTCCAATCTCTAACACTTTAGAGTTGGATCCCAAATTAGCCGCTTCACACATGCGCGCAATAATGAAAGGCTGGCTAACTGTCTGTCCAGCAGCTATTGGAATGGGATGGTCTTCATAAGCTTGGGCTCGTTGGGATAGAGGAATGAAAAGGTGGCGCGGAACTTGACGCATGCTTTCGATCACGTAGGGTTCAACAATTCCCCTAGCGGCAATCTGCTGCACCATCTTCTGCCTTAGCAGCCACTCCTCTTCTTCGCGCCCCTGTTCCATCGTTATCTCTAAATTTTAGGATGGGTTGCTGCTGGAAGTTTCGATTTTTTTGATCTTATCTTCTTTATCAGCTGCACTTTCATCTGGAACAACTTCAGTGATTGCTCCCTTGACTACCTCAATGATTGCACCGCCATCACTCATTTTTATAAAAACTGTGCGATCGGTAATTCGATGAATTGTCCCAATGATTCCCATAGCTGCAACGACTTTATCCCCTTTTTTTAAGGCACTACGCACCTCATCTTGCGCCTTTCGTCGCTTCTGCTCGGGACGCCATAAAATCAAATAAAAGAAAACGACGGCAATCCCCAGCATAATGAGAGTCTGCCATAAGCCCTGCTCTCTTGGTGGAAGCGCCTCTCCCTCTGCAGCCCAAGCCCAAGTAAAAGACAAAGAAGCGATGGCGAGCGTTGAAAAAAAAGAGAGACTTGGCAAGCTCCACTTTGTCTGCTTCAGCATAATATTTCTCCTAACTATTGGGGATAAATTGCACAAACCCGATGATAAAAGGCTTCAAAAGTTCCCTCGCGCAGAGATTGCCGTAATTGACGCATGAAATCAAGATAAAAGGCTAAGTTTTGAATGGAAATCAATGTCATCGCACTAATTTCATTCACATTAAATAAATGTCTCAAATAGGCGCGGCTAAATTGAGAGGTGTAGCAGTTGAGATCGGGGTCTAGTGGAGAAAAGTCTTCTCGGTAGCGCCCGGCTTTAATTGTTATCTTCCCAGACCAGGTAAAAGCTGTTCCATTACGAGCATTTCGCGTTGGCATCACGCAATCAAACATATCGATTCCGCGGCGTACAGCTTCGACTAGGTTACGTGGTGTTCCAACGCCCATGAGGTAGCGCGGTTTATTGTGAGGAAGCAGTGGAGCTGTGGCATCGATCATCTCCTCCATCATCTCGGTAGGCTCGCCAACGGAGAGTCCGCCGATGGCATATCCATCAAAATCTAGTTTGGTAAGCTCTTGGGCAGATTGCTGGCGCAAATCTGCATGGACACCACCTTGGACAATACCAAAGAGAGCTTGATGTCGTTGTAAGTCAAAATTGCGGCAGATAGCCCCCCAACGCGTCGTGCGGTTAACTGCGCGCTCTACCTCTTCTCGTTCACATGGGTAGGGGGGACATTGGTCAAAAGCCATGACAATGTCTGCTCCCAAGCTCTTTTGCACCTGCATGCTTTCGATCGGACCTAAAAAATGTTTAGATCCATCAATATGTGACTGAAACAGGACTCCTTCATCATTAATTTTATTTAGCGAAGCTAAAGAAAAGACTTGAAAGCCGCCCGAATCGGTCAACATCGCTCCTGGCCAGTTAATGAAACGATGGAGCCCACCTGCTTTTTCAACTAATTCGGCTCCAGGACGAAGCATCAGGTGATAGGTATTTCCTAATATAATTTTGGCTCCAATATCTAACAGCTGCTGCTGGACAACAGCTTTTACAGATCCTCGTGTTCCAACAGGCATAAAGACTGGCGTTTCAATTTCACCATGCTCTGTTTCAATTAATCCAAGGCGAGCCTTTGTGTTTGAATCTTGTTTAAGAAGAGTAAATCGCATGCTATTCCTTAAGGCAAAGAGGCAATCCGTTCTAAGACCGCGATCGCTTCAATATGAGGTGTATGGGGGAATTGATCGACCGGCTGATATTCCGTGACGCTATAGCCATGTTGAGTGAGATAGGCTAAATCTTCCGCCTGTCTCAATGGGTTACAAGCGATGTAAAGGATTTTGGAAGGAGAGAGAGAGACGAGAGTCGCTTTCACCTTGTCATCTAAACCGGTACGTGGAGGATCGACAACGACAAGATCTGGTTTTGGGTAATTCGCAATCACTTGCGGCAACTGCTCTCCCACATCTCCCGATAAAATTGTCACATTTTCTAATCCATTATTCGCTGCATTGGTACGGGCATCCAGCGCTGCTTCAGGAGAGACTTCAATCCCAACTACTCGTTTAACTTGCTTTGAAGCGCAAATGCCAATGGTGCCTGCACCGCAATAGAGATCGAATAAAATTCCATCTTTTGGCAGCTTGGCCAGCTCAAACGCTCGTGAAAAAAACTTCTCTGCCTGCTCAACGTGAGGTTGAAAAAAGGCTGATGGACTGACTTGAAAATCAAAACTTTGAAGAGGAAGGTCGGAGTCAACTTGAATATCCAATCGCTCCCGAATATGATCTGGCCCATGTAGAAGCATTTCAAAGAAGTTTGTTTCTGACCCTTTGATCGCCTGTTGAATCCGCAAAAAAATGGATAGCTGCTGCTCTGGATTTTGTGGCTGAATCGCCGCTTTCAACCGTTCGACTAATAGACGCAGTTGAGGCTGATGCAAGGCATATTCAGGATTTCCAGAAACGGTTAACATCACAAGACGATCGCCGCTGCGTTTACCTTCTCGCAGGATTAAGGTTCTTAAGGAGCCTCTAGCGGAGGGAGGATGAAAAGCTTGTAAGCCAGTCTCTTCCCACCAGTGTCGCACGCTCTCTAATGCCGTGGCAAACCAAGGTGAAACTAGGTGGCACTCCTGCACATTAAAAACATGATGGGAAGCTCCGATCAAGTAGAGACCCAAAAAGCGCTTTGTTCCATCGGCTGTTTGAGAAAAACTAAACTCCATTTTGTTGCGATAGCCCCAGATTGTCTCCGACGGCATGATGGCATGCTTATGTTTTGGCTCGATGCCAAATCGAGAAAGGCAGCTGTTGACATAAGCCTCTTTGATGCGAAGCTGCTCTTCATAAGCAACATGCTGCCAGCGGCAGCCGCCGCACGAGCCGAAGTGGATACAGAGCGGCTTCACCCGCTCTTTAGAAGCCTCTTCTACCGCCAGCAGACGAGCTTGGTAACTTCTCCGCCGCCGACGCAGCAGCTCTACCCGCACCCGCTCCCCCACAGCTGCACATGGCACTGTAACAGACCAGCTGCGTCCCCGAGGGTCTGTCCAGCTGCCAACGCCATTGCCTTTTTCATCGTAGGATTGAATCACTAGATTAACTTCGGAAGAGGAGGGATGTTCGTTCACGGGAATCATGATCTTACAAAATGGTTAAAAAAATTGAGTTTTAGTTTATCACAGCGATCCGTTTCCCTTCCAATTCTTTCCATACAAAAGCGTTTGAGTCTTATTTTGGAGTGCGGCGACTTGTCGCCGCTTTTTGCTCATCTCGACTTGTCGAGATGTTGGGATACCAGAAAAAGATTAAATCATAGGACTTTCAACGCTTCGACAAGTCGCTGCGCTCCAAAACCAAAAGACTTTTTAGTGGAAGATAGAGAAAGGGAGGGTGAACCTCCCTTAAAAAAAGACCAGTTAGCGCTTAACAGGCAGTTTAGCTGTTGGACGCTTTACAGACAAAGATTGTGGGCGGGAAACAGACTTTGCTTTTCCTTTTGCTTTCACTTTGCTTGTTTTTACAGTTGGCTTAGCTGCTGGCTTTTTAGAAGCTGGTGCGGAAGAAGCCTTTTTAGCAGTTCCGCCTCTTTTGGAGCTTTTTGGTTCTTTTTCAGAGTTGATCGACTCTTTACGATAAGCTTTAGCTATTTTCTCAAGGCGAACTGTTCCTGTACGAACGCGCTGAGATGCTGCTTTATTGCCATTGGCAGCTTTTTCTAAATCTTGAACGATATTGTTTAACAACTCACGTAAAGAGTTGATCGTGTCGTGTAGTGCCATGTTGAGCTCCTCCTAAATTTTTAGAGTTTCATGACAATTTATTGAATATTCACTTTGGAGATATTGTGCAACATTTTTCTGAAAAAAGTGAAATAATTTCCCCTTTCCCAGGCATTTCTCCATTCTTTGGCCCCTTTAACAGCTAAGGCAGATCCTCCCTTCGGCATCGACTAAGCTTTGAGAAAGCTCTTTTCAACTTCACTTAGCCTCTGTACAATCGATCTCAATTCAAGGATGATTGGAGTTCGCCTTATGAGCCATATTTTCTGGTTTTCAGCACTTTTTAGAGCTTTTTCGACTCTTCTAGGCATGCTGATTTTTGGAGAATTTTCTTCAGCTCTTATCGCCTCCCCCTCCGCATCCCACCTTTTGCAGGCTCAAGACGCTCTTTCTGTCGAAGAACCGAATTTAGCTGAAGTTTATCTCCAAGCCATCGACTTTGCTTCTCTTTCACCTTTGCAACAGGCTCAATACCACTACCTTTACGCGCTAGTTGAACGGGTTCACAACAATTTACAAGCAGCAAAAGAGCATCTCCAGCAAGCAAAGCAGCTCTCTCCATCCCAGGAACTATCGGCAGCCATCATCTATCAACAAGCTCTTCTTGCTACAGAAACTGGAGACCTTTCTGCAGCACAGCAGTTGATCCATGAGGTCAAACAGTTTGATCTTAAAGCATTCGAAGCTCTTCTTATAGAACAAAGTGTGCGTTTATCTTTGGCTAATCAGCAGTTTAGCCAGGCTTTAAATGAGTTAGAAAAAACTCTTGTAAAGCAAGAGCTCTCCTCCACACAAAAAAAGAAGCTATGCAAATTGATCTCTTATCTCCAGCAGCAGCATGGACCCTCTCTTCTTTCAAAAGAGAGGCTTCAGCAGGCTGCATTAGATCCCGTCCAAGATAGCTCTCTACTGTTAGCCTTTGGCTGGCAAGAGTTAGAGCGCGCTCGCCATCTTCCTAAAGAGTTACGTCAAGAATCCCTTCTCTCCGCACAAGCAATTTTTCATCTTTTGCAAGAGGGACCCTATCCTCTTCAAGCAGAGCTAGGCCTTATCTATGCCGAAGCATTGCTGGAAAAGGAGGGCAAGATTAACCCCTCCTCTCTTCAAGCTGTCTCAATGAAGCGCCCTGTAGCCATTATTTTTGCCAATATCATCGATTCTGACCTTCAAGCTCACCTTCTCGTACAGCAAGCAAGCCGCGCCATGGAGCAAAAAGAGTGGCAAGCGGCAGCTGAAAAGTTGCAGTTAGCGATGAGATGGACAGATCCTGGACAGCATCCGGAAGCAACCTACCAGCTAGCAGAATGTTACAGGGAGATGGGAAACGAAGAGTTGGCGAAAAAAGAGTTTCAATCTTTTTACCAGAACTTTCCCCACCATACTTTAACAGCTGAAGCCTATTTTCGGGTCTATCCCCACTCGGCCTATGTGAAGCATGATCCACTGGCAAGCAAGCATCTAAAACAGCTAATCGGCCTCTACTCTAAAGATCCGATTGCAATCGAAGCCTACTATTTACTTGCGCTGGAGAGAAAAAGCCTCTATCGCGATCCCAAATCGAATAAGCTTCACCATCCAAACTGGCCCGAAGCGATAGAAATCTATCTAAAAGCCGAAGATCTTTTTAACACTCTTAATGAGGTCCAACAGCTTCCAGATACTCTTGTCTCCTACTACACATTGTTAGATAAACGCTCCAAGCTTGATCGAGCGCTTTGCCATCTAGCCATAGCCAAAGAGTCGTCAGGATGGAAGCGCGCACTCTTTTTAGATTATGCACGGGAGATTCTCGTCGCGTTAATTAACGAGCATCTGAATGCAATGACCACACAAGAGATGCAAGAGCAGAGAGACAACTTGTCTCTAGAGGCTCACTTACTTTTAGCCGATATCTTATTATTAGAAGGAGAGAGTAAACAAGCTCTTGAACTTTTGGAGCCTATCGCCCAAAGACTTCAGCTCGCTTCTCAGCCGAAGAGTCAATTTATTCATCAATATCATAGGCAACTTGGCTCTGTAGCTTTCGAGATGGGAGAGGTTATTAAGGCCAAAGAGCACTTGTCTTTGGCCGAAGCTGCGATGCAAAATCAAAGCTGGGCAGATGGAAGTCAGCTTGATCTTTGGCTGCAACAAGGTGTATGCTGCCGGATACTTAATGAACCCGAAGCAGCTATGCGTCTATTTTCTGCTATTATCAACTTTCCAATCTCTAGCCCCGAGCTGCCTCAAGCCCTTTACCATCGCGCCCTGCTTTTTTGGGAAACAGGTCGTCCTCTGCTGGCAAAACGCCAGCTGGAACGCTTAGCTAATCGAGAGGGGGAGTGGGCACTTTTGGCCAAGCAGCAACTGGAGAAGATTGATGCAATTAAACCTTAATCCACACATCTTAGGCTTGGCTGAAGCACTCTATTATAATGTGAGCTGGAGCTTAATTTTTTGTCTCATCACCCTCTGCTCAATTGTTGCCATGGCCATTTTTTTAGAGCGCTTCTGGCTGATCCGTTCAGAAGAGTGTGACCTTCCCAGCTTTTTTGAGCTGCTGCAACGTACTCTCTACAAAGAGGGCATTGTCTCCACAATCGCAATCTGTGAACAGCAGACGGGTGCCGTAGCCAGAATCGCACTAGCCGGCTTGCTTAAGCATAGTTTAGGTAAAAGTGAAGTTCAAGCGGCCCTTGAACGAACGGGCCGAGTTGAACTTGCTGCATTAGAAAAGCACGTGAGGCTTTTAGCTCTTATTGCTCAGATCGCTCCACTGCTAGGACTACTTGGTACTGTAGTCGGATTAATCCAAGCATTTGCTCTTGTACAACTGCAAGCTTGGTCTGAAATCCCTGCCTTTATGATGGGAAATGCACTGGAGTATGCACTTCTCTCTACAGCTGCCGGGTTAGTCGTCGCTATCCCAGCTATCCTAGCTTACAACTACCTTGTCTATCGGATAGAAGAAATCGCCTTAAGTATGCAGTTAGCTTCCTCTGAATTAATTAGCCTCTTGGTGGCACACAATGAACTTAGTGAGTGATTTGGCTCGTCAGCCATTTGCTTCTCGACTAAAGCCGATCGAACGTTGGATCGATTGGACTCCTCTCATTGACATTGCCTTTTTACTGCTGATCTTTATGCTGGTGACAACCACCCACGTCACTCCCCAGGCAGTTCGTTTAAACCCTGCTAAAGCTCCATCCACCCATTCTGCCCCTCTTACAAACTTATCTCTCTTGATCGATTCTGACCACGTCATCTATCGCGGCTCTCCATTGACTCCTATAGAGCTACCAAGCCTTGCTGCCTGGATAGAAGAGACTTTGCAAACATCTAAAGCAGCTCCCACTGTTACCCTTACCATTGACGAGTCAGTGCCTGCCAGCACACTGATCCCCCTCCTTCGAGTTCTTCACTCCTATCAGCTTCCTGTCGAAATACTTTATGCAACTCCAGATTTATTGGTAGAAGAGTAACCATGGATCGTATCACCTTGTACACACTCTCCAAAAACTTATGGCATCGCTACACATTTGCTTCAGCACTTGCATTAGTCGCTCTCTGGCACCTCTTTCCACTCCTTTTTCTAGAGAAATCGCCACCAGCGCCCCCCCAACCTCCGCCCCAAGGGATTGCGCTCTCCTTTCAATCTTTGAACGAATGGAATCGAGAGTTCAACAATGGAAATGGCCACCCCCTGTTGCATCAGACACCTCCCTCTCCCTCACTCTCCCCTCTTTTTTTTCTCTCTCCAAACCTATTATGCGATCGATCAGGCAAAGAGGCTTCTAATAAAAGAGAAGAGCTAATCAAACAGCTCACCTTATCCCCTTATGAGAGTTCTACACTCTCACAAGTGCAACATGATGCTTCTCTGATCATTCGCCCTCTCCGCGGGGCCAGCTCCCTATCCTTTTCTCAATTAACACTCAACGATGAAATAAAACAGCTTTTAAAGGGGTTAACTAGGGATTATTATATTGTGTGTGAAGTGACCTGTCTTCGTAGACACGGCTGTCTGACTTGGCAACTATTAGAAGGCGAATTACCCACGTCGGCTTGGCAAGGCGCCCTTGAAAATTTGTTTCAATCGATGGTTTTCTCCATGTCAAATCCAGCCATAGAGATTGATCGCATTGAAGTTGCCCTCTTTTTATCTAAAGCTCGGCCAGCCCTATGATCTCTCTCTCTTGGATCTCTCTTCTACTCTTCTTTTTGCTGCTGCACCTTACCCTAGTGACACTTGCATGGATTTGCTCCAAAGAGCGTCCTATGCGCATCTCCTTGCCAACACGCGATCCAGCGTTATGGAGATGCGAATTTTGTCTACATAGCTATCTTGACAACACTCCATCACCCTATTCTCGCTGCCCTCAATGCCAATCTTTGACCACAAAGCGGTAGTGATATCTCAAAAATTTATTGATAATTCACAGAATAATTGCTATGAGAGGCTGAATCAAACGGACTAATAGGAGCCTAAAGATGTATAAGCCCCTCTTTTTTATCTCTACCCTTTTTCTTTGCCTTTTTATGATGCAAGAGGGCGAAGCAAACCCCTATAGACGTCCAGGAAATTGCTGCCACAGCTGCCATAGCCACTGCTCTTCTTGCTGCGAAACACCTTGCTGCCCCTGCTACCTCTACTACCCTTGCTACACTTACCAGCCCTATTACTACTATGTGCGCCATTGTGCTTATCGACCCGTCTGCTACTACAAATGCTGCTCCTATTATCCTAAACAAGAGTATAGCTGCCCAGAAACTGCGCCCGAAGATTTTGGTCAACAGATGGACAACGGCAGCTGGTAAACGATATTATCAGTTGAGGGAAAGAAGCGACTATGCTAGAGTGACCTCGGGTAAATTTTGGCCTCCATTGGTCTTTAAGCAGGCCTATTCCTATTAGTCAGAGCCTGCAGCCTCTAGAAACTCTTGGAACCGAGTATCTCCATGCTGGAATTTCTTCGCCGCCATCAGCGCTATTTTTTTGCAATTATAACATTTGTAATTGTGATCTCCTTTTCATTTTTTGGAACTTATTCCGCCCTCCCCTCCTCATCTCAACATGAACAGCCAGCCTTTAAAGCTGTAGACGGAAATCAGGTCAAACGGATTGATGTTGAACAGATGGCTCAGTTCATTGGAACAGATTCGGAAGATAAGACGCTGTTCGGTGGAATTTGGGGTCCAAACTTTTTAAATGATGGAGTCATCCGCCGCGATCTACTTCAAACTGGGATCGCCGAAATCTTAGCTGAACGTTTTCAAAACGAATTCTCTACAGACTTGCAAGAGCGTCTTCAGCAAGAGAAACGTTATCAATTTTACACACATCCTTCTGCCCGTTTTTTAAGTCCTGAAGTGGCATGGGGATATTTTGCACCCGAAATTAATGCCCAATTAGCTGTCTTAAAAGAGGCTGCCAATGGCGGCGACAAAGAGGCTTTTCAGGCTCGTGTTAAACTTTTCTTAGCCGAAAGACAATTTCCTGCTCCTCTTTTGCGCCAAGTTTTAAAAGCTCAAGAGCGTCAATACTCTTGGATTGAACATGATCCAATGCTTGACCGTGCCGACCTCTCCCTTTTTGGACACCACACCTTAGAAGATTGGTTCGGACCTCGCTTCACCCGCTTGGCTGCTCAATTTATCATCAATAGCGCCAAAGTTGCTGAACAGCGCGGTTACACAATTAGTGATGCCGAAGTGCTCGCTGATTTAAACCGCAATGCAGCCCTTAGCTTTCAGCAGCAAAAAAACAATCCCAATCTTGGCGTTGCCACTCAAAAAGAATATTTTCTAGAGCAGCTTCGACGTCTTAACTTGGACCAGAGCAAAGCGATTAAGATCTGGAAGCAAGTGATGCTATTTAGACGTCTTTTCCAAGATATGGGTTCAAGCGTCCTTGTAGATAACAGCCTTTTTGACTCTATTAACAGCTACGCCAAAGAGACTGTCGAAGGCTCCATCTACCGCCTGCCTGAATCCCTAAGATTGAAAAATTTTGAAGATCTTCAGCTGCTAGAGACCTATCTCCAAGCTGTCTCTGCTAGGTCTGACAGTAAAGATAACCTGCAACAGCTTCCTCAGCACTACAAATCCGTTGAAGAGGTCTCTAAGCAGACTCCTGAGCTCGTCCAAAAGAGCTATCAGATCGAAATGGCCAGCGTCGAACAGAAGCGTTTACAAGCGCGAGTGAGCGTCAAAGAGATGTGGGATTGGGAAGTTGCCGACCAAAATTGGCAAACACTCAAAGAGAATTTCCCGCAGCTTGGATTAAAACCTGCTGAAACTAGACAGCAGCGTTTAGAAGCTTTAGAGGCCTTAGATGGATTAGCTCGCAGTGAAGCCGACCAGATGGCTCGCAAAGCGATCGTTTCCAATCACCCTGAATGGGCCAAGCAGGCTCTCGACCGCGAAGAGACTCAGCCTTTAACTCTCTATTTGAGCCTTAAAGGTGGGCAAACGCCTCTCAAAGGCATTCAGGATCTACAAGCTTTCCAAAAGCTTCTCGATGAAGCTCCTATCTCTCAGATCGACGAGGATTCACGGGAGACATCAAAAGAGCTAGAAGCCTTTTCACCTGATGGTCAAATGTTTTATCGCATCTACGTCACTAAACGTGACCCTAAAGAGCAGCTGATGAGCTTTGCGACAGCTAAAGAGAATGGGGTGTTGAATACACTTCTAGAAAAGCAGCTACAACCCCATTACGAGAAGCTCCGCAGCCAAAATCCAGAGCGTTTCAAAGCTGGAGAGAGTGGCTGGAAACCTTTAAAAGAGGTGCAGGATCTCGTTGCAGAAAGCTACTTCTCCGACCTCATCCAAGCTGTTGAAAAGAGCGCGCCGAAGCAAGCAATCGCATCCAGTGAAAATTGGACTGGCCAGCAAGCAGCTGCTTGGAGATTCTACCCCTATATCCAGATGGCCTATGAAGCGATCAAACAGAACCCTGAAAATGAAGGTCAATGGGTGGTTGCTTGTGGCGAAACAGATTCAGACGAAGATGATGAAAATACACGTCATAACGCAGCTCATTCTCTAGTTGATCAGTGGAAACTTGAAAAATGCTTCTACAGCTCCAACCGCGGCAGTGAGCAGGCAACCTTTGCAGGGCTAAACCTATTCGATCTGCCAACGAATAGTTGGACAAAGATTGCCACTCCAATCAACGGTGACTTAGCCTTTATCTATATTCATAACAGAGGTAATAGTGCTAATGAAGCTGTTGTGAATAGTCAGGTTCTGAAAGCACAGAAGCTGCTGGGAGACGAAGCAGAGCGTATGCTAGCTAGACAGCTCATCAACCTCTATGTCGACAAAGGCTCTATCTCTTTAGAGTACCTAAACACTCCAATGATAGAAGAGGAGGAGACTCCTGCCATCCCCTCCCCTCGTCGTCGCGGGATGCTTTAAGATGGATGGCGACCTAAGCGATTTACAGCCGCTCTCGCCGCTCCATTTCTTTCAGTTTCAACTCTCTTGCCAGCGGCTACCTGCTGGCAAGAAGAGCCCTATCCTTCCTCAACTCAGTGATTCTGAACGTAAACGTTTTCTTCTTCCACACCTTGCCAGCGTCAGTGGAGAAGAGGAGTTTGCTGAAATTTGGCTCGGTTGGCAGCCAGAAGGATGGGAGTGCCTTGCTCGCGTCACCGTTCCTTATCAAAGAGTTAGCTATCCCAACATCAGCAAAGGCGATAGTTTAGAGCTCTTCATTGACACACGTGATTTAAAAAATGTGGGTACGGTCACCCGTTTCTGCCACCACTTTTTCTTCCTTCCTGAAGCTGTCGAAGGCGAGCAAAAAGGAGAGATCACTCATTTTCGTGGAGAAGAGCGGCACGACCTTTGTGAAGCTGGATCGCTCTTCTTGCAGGCTAAGCAGACAAAGCAAGGGTATGAATTAGCGATTCGTATTCCGACAGAGTGCCTGCACGGTTTTGATCCTGATCAATGCGAACGCGTCGGATTTACCTATCGGTTAAACCGCGCATCTGGAAATCCCCAGCATTTTAATGTAAGCGGAGAGGAGTATTCTTTTGAACAGCAGCCAGCCCTTTGGAGCAGTCTAAAATTGGAGAAAACATGAAAACGCCATTTTATGATCGCCATGTGTCCCTGGGTGCTAAAATGATCGACTTCAATGGATGGGAAATGCCGTTACACTATCCAACAGGTGTCGTCCAAGAGCATCAAACTGTTAGAAATTGCTGTGGACTGTTTGATGTTTCGCATATGGGACGTATTGACATTGTAGGTCCGCAAGCTGAAGAGCTGCTCCAATGGCTTTCAACCAATCAAATTGCTGGTCATCCCGATGGCAGTGCCACCTATACAACTTGGTGCCATGAAAAAGGCGGAACTGTAGACGATCTCATTGTGTTTCGGCTCCATGCCCAACACTTTTTCATCGTCACCAATGCTTCCAACCGAGAAAAGGATTTAGCCCATATTAGAGCTCAGGCACAGGGTAAGAATGTCGAAATCAAGCCTGCTGAAGCACATATGATGATCTTAGCTCTACAAGGGCCCAAAAGCAGCCTTCTCTTACATGAACTTCTACCTTCTCTTCCAGACTTAGCCCCGATGCATCTGGCTCAGATTGACGAACGTCATTTTCAAGGAATCGTCTCAACGACGGGTTATACAGGCGCGGGAGGCTTTGAGATTTTCTCTTCCGTCGAACATGGTTTAGAACTGTGGGATACCCTTCTGCAGTTTGGTCACGACATCGGTTTAAAGCCTGCAGGCCTCGGTGCCAGGGATACGTTACGGTTAGAAATGGGCTATGCGCTCTATGGACATGAGCTCAGTGACTCTATCTCTCCAAATGAAAGCGTCTCGGCTTGGGCTGTTAAACTTAAAGATCATCCCTTCATAGGAAAAGAGGCGATCGCTTTGTTAGATCAGGCGCCTAAAAAACGCTATGCATGCGGCGTGATGTTAAATGAAAAAGCGATTCCTAGAGAGGGATTCAAGGTCTTTCTAGATGGTCAAGAAATTGGCGTTGTGACATCAGGTAACTTCTCTCCCACTCTAAACCGCCCTATCGCTTTAGTTTTAGCGAATCAAGAGTTAAAACCTGATCAAGAGGTTGCGATTGAAATTCGCTCCCAGCAGATGAAAGCGACAGTAAAAAAGCTGCCTTTTATTAAAAGCCATTGATGTAGCGCAGGGTAAAGCCTACGCTACAAAAAGTCTCTTTAAGGTCCCTTAGGCGGCCAATCGGCTGTACTTTCCAGCTCTGTAACAGTCAATCCGTTGACAAACAGAAGGACGATCGCAACGGGGAAAAAGACTAAGACCCAAAAGCCAAGCCAAAATCGCGATCCATCATAATGCAAATAGTAGGTTGTCCGGTTGACTCGAAATGTCACTGCTGTCAGTAACAAAACAAAAGCAACTGGGAAAAAGACGATAAACCAAAAAATAAGCCAGAATAGAGAACCTCTATAATGAAGCTTAAAACGAGTATCTTCATCCATTACTCACCTCACAAGTAAGATGCCTCACGGCTACCCTCTTCTATATTACCTTACATCTATAATTAATTCAAAATGTAGCATGGGCTTTAGCCTGTAAGTTACTTGCTTCTTTATGTTAAATCCTATAGCTTGCAGGTTAAAACCTGCAAAAACAAGCGCAGGCTAAAGAGGTAATTGCAAAATT
>CAZZJE010000017.1:0-10859 GCA_964654295.1 uncultured bacterium
ATTACTTATGCAGTGTAACCTGTAACCTATGTATAATTTTCAGGGAAATTAGGATCTAACAGCATGGGGTAAATTCCCATCACGAAATCTTTGCCGCAGTTATCATGCCCAGAAAGATGCCAATGGACGACATCGTTAGTGATGGGGAGTAAGCGACGATGTGTGCAGTCAGAACATTTGATTTTTGGTTTTTCGCAGATCCCACGAACCCACTCATTCCCACAAACAAAAACATAACCCGCTTTTCCAGTTTTTTAGCTTTCAAATCGCCGAGGGTATACATCTTCACGGCCACGGAAAAAAGAGCGGAATAAAGCAATTTTTTCTGGAGGAGGGGATTGATTATTTGCGCTAATTCTACTTTCACTCATATGCATAGAAAATGCCATAAATCTATACGTAGAGCTGTGTATGTATAGAAAATGCCGTTTTTCTATGCATATCAGACAAATAGATATAGATTATCCTCATATTTCGTATACGGTGTAATTCATGCTAATCCATGGCCTCATTGAGAGCCTTTCGTTGATCAGGCGTTGCTATCTCCTGCGCGATAGCGAGCATTTTTTCTCTACCGTAGTTGTAATGGCGCTTGAGTAATGCCCAAATCTGTCTAGCGTATACTTTGGGTTCAGCTATAATTGAGAGAACGTTGAACCAAGAAGGTAAGACCTTCTCCCAGTCAACGCCAACCTGCCATGAACCACCCTCGTCAGCAAAGAAGATAATTTCATCCCCCCCATCAATGAAATCCAACAACCCAAAAATGACGTCAAAGGCTTGACCAACTTCGACAGGATCACCCGTTTTCTCCTGGGCCACACAACAGTTGAGAAGCCGATGATATTCGGCGATCCATACTGCTGTTCCTTTAGAAACCTCCATAAAGTTCTTGGAATTAACACTAAAATCTTCATAATATTCACCAGCCAAACTCGCTTTCTCGAAAGCCTTCACCTCAGCAAGCAGAGATCCCTTCTCTGTGTCATGTAGCTGAAGTGTCGAGAGATCAAAGTAATGTTTAGCTAGATTAGAAAGTTCAGTCTCTGGCAGTAGTCCAATAGCTTTATCAAGTACGCATAAAACATCCTCGCTTCTCAACCTTCGGAGGGCTACGCAAAACTTACCTCGATCAATCTCCAATCTATCCATAGTATTTTTTCTCGTATAATCATTTTATCTTGAGTGTTGAATAAAAATCGGAATAAAAACTTTGCACAAAAAAAACCATCTTAAGGTATAGCGTGAGTGGCGCTAAGCGCTTAAAAAATACACCAAGAAAAGGACACCTTGTCCGAGCAAGGTCGAACAGATTCTATCACAATACAGGTCTAAATTTCAATGAACACTTTTTGAACTTTTTCCTTGAACATTCCTCTATACGAAAAACTCGATCCATTTCATCCCGATTTGGCTGAGTTTTTAGTTGAGAGAATGATAATTTTTGCCGATCGTAAACTGTAACCAAACTCAAACTCTTGCTGTATTTCCTCTTTATTCCGATAGTTTTTGTAAAATCTCAATACACTTACTCAAGTCATGACCAAGAGTATCAAAAAAACTGCGATCAACCTCCTCTACAAGAGGCAAAGCTTTTTCAACAAGCTTGGCACCCTTCTTGGTTAGCATGGGATATTTTGAGCGCTCATCACCTTTTTTTTGTTTTCGTTCAACAAATCCTTTCTTTTCCAAACTGCGCAAAATTTGAGAGGTCATCGTGATATCTGTTCCACAATGCCGTGCAAGCTCAACTTGAGAGACTTCTGCTTGATTACGTGTAAGCCATCCGACACTTGCCAGAAGAACGAACTGCGAATGAGTCAGTCCAATCGTCGACAAGACTGCTTCAATTTTTCGACGCCATCCTGTACTCACTTGCCATAGCAGAAATCCAGGACTTTTTTCTGGCCCTTCAAATTGACTCACCTCTTTCCAGGCTACTTTTTTCATAAGAATTTCTTTATTCTAATGCCTGTTTCAGCCTTTTTGATCATGGCCATCATTTCTTCGGGAAGATTTTTTTTCATTTTGCGACCGATAAGAAATGCAAATACAAAGCTAAGCGGACCATCCATTTCAATCTGATGAGTAACCTGCGTGAATCCATTCGATGAATTCAGATAATGGGAAACGATAATCCTTGCGAAAGGCAGTTTGGATTCATCAATAAACATTTTTAACGGTTCAACACGAGTCAATTTTGTATGTACAAGCGGTCCTCCTTTTGGTTTCAGGGTCCCTGTTGTTCCTTCTTGAAATGGTCCGTCAATCGTGCTGTATTCAATGCCATGATCCCAAGTATTCCAATTGGCAACATCCTGCCAAATATTCCAGATCTCTTGCGGAGATGCTGTAGTCTTAATGGTATGCCTAATGATTTGCATAATTTTTTCTCTTTTTGATTTGATGTATATGCATATTATATGCATGTATTTAATGTGAGTCCACATGATTTTTCCAATTTTTTTGTGTTGAATCCCGATTGACCAGAATGTTTTAATGGATAATAATGTAGTAAAAAGATAATATCTACCGACGTTGTTATCCATGAATGCAAAACAGAAAGCTGTTAATATTTTCAAGGAACATCAAGGATTGCTTCGAACGGCCGAAGCAATCCGTTTGGGTATTCACCCTCGAACCCTATATCAGCTGCGAGATGAAGAGCTACTGGAACAGTTGGCTAAAGGGGTTTATAGACTCCTTGAAGTTCCTGACTTCTCTGAACCCGATCTTGTTCTTGTTTCCAAAAAAATCTCTCATGGAATCATATGCTTGATTTCATCTTTGGCTTATCACGAAATCACGACACAAATTCCACACTTTGTGTATGTGGCCATTCCAACGAAATCAAGGCAATCGCGTTTAGGCTATCCCCCCATTCGTTATTTTTACTACTCGGAAAAGGTTTATCATGCTGGCATTGAAACCATCTTGATTGGCGGTTATCCAGTTAAAATTTACAATATCGAAAAAACCCTCGCCGATTGCGTTAAGTTTCGTAATAAAATCGGCATGGACGTTGTCATTGAAGCTTTAAAGATGTACTGGCAACGCAAAAGGACCCAGATCGATAAATTATATGAGTATGCAAAAATTAATCGAGTTGAGAAAATCCTTCAACCCATCATTGAAACAATTGTGAGTCAATAACCATGAATAGAGAATAACTATGCTTTTGGAAGAACTACAAAAACTGGTCGCAGCGGGTGAATCAGAAAATCTGGAGTTTAAAAAGACGACAGGACAACGTACTGAAGCCGCTAAAACTGTTTGTGCGTTATTTAATGGACTCGGAGGATTTCTTCTTTTTGGCGTATCAGACAGAGGTGAAATCACCGGCCAACAAGTAACAGCAAAAACCCTAGAGGATATTTTTCTTGAATTACGCAGGATTGAACCACCAGCATTTCCAGAGATTGAAACTGTCTCCATAGGGGATGGCAAAGCTGTGATTATTATTCGTGTCTCTGGGAAAATGGGTACCTATTGTTATGATGGACGCCCTTATATACGCCACGGCCCAACAACCCAAATTATGCCTCGAGGAGAATATGAAAAGCGCGTTTTAGTGAAGTTCCATGCTCATAAAAGATGGGAAAACGAGCTTGCCCCCGATTGGGTAACGATACATGATTTAGATGAAGATGAAATTCAAGCAACCCTTCAGAATGCGATCTCATTGGGGCGCATGAAAAAACCTACTCATACCGATTCAGAATCTATCCTCCGTGGGCTGGGTCTTTTTGATGATGGGCATCTCATGAATGCGGCTGTTGCTTTATATGGAAAAAGCGAAAGGCTTTTCGCTAGTTATCCTCAGTTATCTATTAGGCTGGCTAGATTTAGAGGGGCAGATCGATTAGGTGGTTTTATGGACAACCGCAATTACTGGGGGAATGGTTTTGATCTTTTGAGGCGCGGTGAGTCTTTTCTCCTGGATCATGTCCCCATATCTGGACGTGTTGTTCCTGGAAAAATGATTCGAGAAGATTACCCTCTTTATCCGCCTCTTGCAACACGAGAAGCCCTTGCAAACAGCATTTGTCATAGAGATTACACAACTCCTGGTGGCGCAGTTGCAATTGCTATGTATGACGACCATTTGGAAATCATCAACCCCGGAATTTTTCACTTTGACATGACTCCGGAAAAGCTGACAATGCCGCATGAATCTAAGCCATGGAATCCTATCATCGCTAGTGTATTTTACCGTGCCGGTGTGATAGAAAAGTGGGGTATGGGTACGCTTAACATTATCGATTGGTGTAAAGAAAATGGAAATCCCATACCAAGCTGGGAGGTCCGTGCTGAATCTATTATTACTACGTTTGTACCGTCAGTCTTCTTTGCTACTGGGGAAATGCCCGAGGAAAGGCCCAAGTTGAGGCCTAAGACAAGGCCTAAGTTGAGGCCCAAGTCAATAGAAGAGGAAGTGGTTAATTTGTTAAGTAAAGGGCCTTTATCAAAGGCCGAAATTGCTGAGCTACTGGGACATCAACGCATCTCAGGCGGCTTAAAAAAGGTTTTTCAAAGCTTGATCGAGCAGGGTGTGATCGCTTACACGATACCAGATAAGCCGAGGAGTAAGGTTCAAAAATATAAATTAAACAAATGATTGTTAAAAGTTAAGGGATTAAGTAAGGTTTTTGCCCCCATGCTCGAAGTAGATGTTGATTGGGTGAATTTGGTGTTCCTCCACTAAACAGCTCGCAATTCGAGATTATTTCTCTCTACGATAATTGTTTGTGGTACCTGGTAGTTGATTAAATGTCCCACGTACTTGCCTCTCTAAGCCTTTGTAGATTGCAATTTGCTTGGCATTCCAGCCCGTGTAGTCACTAAGGAAGCGTTTTTTTGGTCCCTCTCCAATCCACCCCAAACGAGTATGGGCTAGCGTCTCGACAGTATATGGGAACCAACTAAAGAGAGGGCTTGCTCCTTGGTATGCGTTTAAATAGCTAAAATGTCCGGAAGAGGCGCTGTTTGGGCTAATACCTCCATCGATAAGAGTTTTCATACATTTAATTGTCCTTTTACTGAGATCTCGATTGCCTTTTGGCATTTTTGCAACCATATGTTCCAAAGCATTCATGTCATATAAGTTTCCAACGTGAAAATCGGCTCCAAACTGTGAAAACAGGTCTATTATATCCCAATGCCCTAACTCCGCTAAACGATGCAATAATCGCTTATGAGGGAGTTCATCTGCTAAAGCCATTTCAACTTCGTCAACTTGAGCAGTAAATTTGACTTTATAGCTAAATACCTGATCAGGAGAAGCTCCCTGCGCTAAAAGAGATCTAATGCGAGATACTTTAGCGGCATGAAAAGGAGGAGCGGAATCGCCGTTACTTTTTACTAAAGTTTTTACAACGTCAACCAATTTTTGATCATTTACACGAGACCCAATAATCTCGCGTATGATACGGCATAATCCTTTTCTAGAAACCCACCCGCCCGCTGTCCAGCTTCCACGGTTTTTAGCGAGCGAAAACAGCAATAAATAATGTAGATGGAGATCCCATTGTCCATGGTGGAAGAGGTTAAGTATCTTAGACAATTCATGAATATCACCATCTTTTGCATTGGAACCTAGCAGCTCCGCATACAACAAAGAAAACGGGGGGATGAAGGCGTTGTCTTTGATTTCATTTGGCATAAGATTTTGAAACTGTTCCGCATTGATTTTACCTTCAACAAAATCGAGCCATTCCAGTAAAAACGCCACCCAGCCTTCTATGTAGACATCATCCTCTTTCTCCTGAGAAGAGAGATATACCTTTTCCCCTTGTTGTCTGTTTGCTACTGACTCAAGATACTTGCTATAGCTAATTCTTAATTTCCAGCGCAATGCATGTGATGGCATCTCCCCTCTGCAAAATGCAAGTGTATCATTAAATAGTACCGGAGCTAGTGCCTGCATTCTTTTCTCTGAAATGCTACCAAGATTTTGCACATAAATAGACCGAATGTCAGCTACAGGAAGGCTGCTATTATTGGACGCGATTGGCGCTAGATCGACTTCCCTTTCGTATCCTAAATAACGCACAACAGGTTCAATAAAAGTACTGAGCTGCACTACTTGTACCTGCTCTCTTGCGGCCGAACTTTCTTGCCCACGTTCTAATTGCTCATGGATAGCTTTCGCGACTTTATGTTGAGAGCTGTGTGCAGCAAGCAGTTGGTGAGGCATCACTCCCCGGTGCTCAAAATGCGTCATTAGAGCAGAAAAGAGGCGATTGAAATCGTGCTCCGACATTTCCCGTTGCATAAACAGAAGTGCAAAACCTCTTTTCATCAGGGTAGACAGGTTAGGATTAGTAGTCGATGTCTTTGAAGTTGCTCGATGTTCCAGCCATCGATCTGTATGTTCGATTACATCCTTATAATGCGCTTTTTTTTCTCCTTGTTTTTTCGCTTCAATTGCCTTTGAATACGAAATCCCGATTTTTAGTTGAGCATGTAAGTCTTGGTCATCAGCACGCATTTCATCGGGGGACATGTTATTGAGCATTCTTTCTGCATGATCAAGTTTGCCTCGTTCAATGGCTTCCTGAGCATTCCAAAGCAAGGACTGATGCCAAAAATATTTTGATTGGTATCCATGATAGGCGCAAGATAGACTATGCACCAAAAGGGAATAAGACCGTCCTTTAGTAGAAGCAATTTCAATGACACCTAAGAGAGGGGTTGTCATCTCTCTTGCCAAGTAGTAGTTCCGATCTTCGATCCTTCTGCCCGTTACATCTTGAAATGCCTTGTCAACCGCTGCAAAAACACCAGGAAGTGCCTGGTTCATTAGGCTTAACGTTCCTCGATCCATAGCCCGAAATGCGGACGCCGCACGATCTATGCCGGTTAATAATCGTTTATCATCAACAACACCAGATAGTCTTCTTGCATTTAATACTGTGTCGAAAAGCTGAATAAATGCTTGAATATTTCTCGTTTCACTCCAAGCAGCTTGATTTGTAAAAAGCTGTCCTAATGCCACAGCTGTAGAAGGCGCTTTTTCGCCTCCGATGACATCTAATATCCCTTGTTGTTCTAAAGGATGGTTGAAACGTCGCCCCATCAAGAGCATGACCGATGGAATCAATGTGCCATCAAAGTTATCTATGAGTTGCAGCCCTTCCACTACGCTTCTTGCTGAACTATAAAGAGAATTCTCCTCTAAATCTTCCTCGTGAAAATTGGTTAATCCAGGGATAAAGGTTGGCTGATGGATCAAGTCCTTGCCTACTGATTGAAAGAAGGCTCCTAACATACCCCTTGCCTCGTTAATCCAATTATCTGCATAAGAGGTAAAAACTGATTGATAGATTATTCCGATGTTTTCTTTTGCATCTTCGACAGCATTTTCGTATTCTCTTAAAGAGTGTTCTCTAAGTTCGCTAAAGGTTATTTTCTTGTTTAGAAAATCAATAAAGGGCTGCCGTGTTTTGCAATATGCATCGAAAAGATGAGGCGAATCAGCTACCACAGTAGGAAGGACACCTCCGCCGAGATTTCTCCAATCACTTAGCCAATCTTGCGCTTGTTCTCCCATAGATCTGATGATACAAATATCAATCATCGTTTGGTACCATTGTTCAGACCGATTAGGATCAAGCGAATAGAGTTTTACAAGGATATCCTGAATACCTTTCAAAAACAGGGGTTGGACCGGTTCCCCTTTAGTTATCTCTGAGTAAAAATTGCGCAGATTATTTTGCAATAGATCTTGTAGTACTCCCTGTGCAATGTCAGCGATTTCCATGTGGGGATGCAAAGTAATAACTTCATCCAAAAAAGCCTCGACATTTGCTTGGTCGGGACAGGGCCCAAGCAAATCAAACATAGGAGCTAGTGTTTTAAAGTCAATTCCATCTGTAAAATCACAAACCTCCTTACAATAAGCTCGCAGGGCTGCAATAACTCCTTTCATGTCGGACTCTTTCAAACCCGCTTCTATTTTCCCTACTAAGCCTGCTTTGCGTACAGACGAATTGTAATAAGCTAGGGATTGAGCCCCATATTGGTCTAGTAAATCTGCAAAGGCTTTCAGTGCATCTCTATCTTTCGTAGATATGTGCCTTTTTTTCCAATTCTTATTGATTTCACCTCTCATGAGATCGACCCGATCTGCAATTTCCTTTGAAAACAGAGGATTGTCTGGTGAAAGTGAGAAGATATAACGAGCCATTTCATTGATCCATCTGAGATCGTCGATTGAATTTTCATCCAACTTGCCTGAGAGGGTTAGCTGTGGGACTGTGGGTTTGTATTGTTCAGGCTTATTTTGAGCGGATTGTGTAATTACCTTATCCAACAATTCTTTCATCATCTTTTTGGTTTCAGGACTGTTCAGGTGCGAGTGATAGCTCTTTTTCTCTGAAATGCCCTGAGTTCTATTTTCGATCGTCATATCATAGGCTATAGGATTCAGAAGATGTTTTAGCCCTGGTGTGGGCTTTATTGTAATGCTATATTCATCTCCTGCGATATTGATTTCACTCTCTTCAAGAAAGGGCTGTCCAAATAACCGCTGGATTGCCCATTCCAGGACAGAAGAATCGATGCTCACTCCTACAGAACCGAACCCTGGAATACTTCCTAATGGTATTCCCAGAGGTTTGGGGTTGCCATGCGCATTGCTTTGCATCCACTCCCGCAATTCCTTTGGAGAAAGATCTCCTGGTTTTAAAGGCGGAAACTTGCCATTTCTTTTAGGTTTTTCAGCTTGCGGCAATCTACTTTCTGTACTATCAATGCCCGTTTCAAAATGTGTTTTCTCATTGGAAAAGTCATCTGCTTCATAGCCATTTACATAGCAATGCTTGCCATCATCATGGTGTTCTTGTATCGTTGGTGTTGCTTCTTCACTCTTATATCGCTCGATAGCCTCTTCTAACACTATACCAGCCGGCATAGCGATGTTGTCACGCCCCCAAGCGGCCCTCTTTTCATCGCTCCACGCAAAAAAATCTTTTGGAAATTCTATAGAACCACCAACTTTATCTGAAACCTCTTGCAAGACCTGAGCTGCCATAGTTAGATCTTTTAATATTTCATATTGGTCCATGTTATGATTGATGATGGTTGCTAATTGCTCTTTGAATTCTCCATATACTTGGGCCCTTTCCTTCGCACCCATCCATGGGAACAGAAACTGCGCACCCGGGAAGATCTCTTTTGTGCCGATATAATCGGCAAATTGAGCATATGGATCTATGGGCATGAGGATTAAACTGGCGACAAATTGAGTCAGGCCATCAACTGTTCCATGTCGCAGACGAGCAGGATCCTCTTTAGGCCTTGACCTTACGCCGTCTTCGATGTCTAATTTTAATGATAAGAATAACAAAGGCTTGGCCAACTTTCTCATAAAATCGGAAGCTGCCGCTCCAAATTTGATTAGAGATTGTTTGATAGTACGATCGAGAAAAATTTTCTTACCGAGAAGCTCATCGCAGAATTTCCCTAATTCTTTGCAGGCACCTCTTAAAGTTGCTTTATTTCCAAAATCTATTTTAGCATCCATTAGACATGTGGGAATTTCTGCTCTGAAAGTGGCACCCAGCCTAGCCGCTTTGATTTGCAGTGTTTCAATCTCTTGCAATAATTTTTGGGTTTGCACTGCGTTTTTAGCACCTTTTAACTCCAGATAGGCTTTGTCTAAATCAGAAAGTGCTTTCTGCCAACTTTTGTAGTATCCAAGGGGTTCATTGAATAAGGCATATTCAACAGTACCTGGCTGTATATGGGTAAGATGGCCTACGCGTTCATTAAAAGCTTGTAACCACTTATCAGTCAATCCTACAGCTTGCTGGATATTTTTGCAGGGATCTGCCATAAATAGTGGAGCCCTGTTTCCCAACATTTTTGCGCCTAAGCTATGAGGAACGGAATGTGCGACCTCCATGTGAAGTGCTTCATGGCCAATGATTCCGGCAATTGTTCGAGGAGGTTTTATTTTTTCTGCACTTGTTTCGATTAAGGCTCCGACAGTCGATTGGGCAAACTCTTTCGATCCAACGATTTGAAAACGACCAATCGCACCTAAGGCACGGGCTTCAGCTAGCTCAGAGCTATTTTCCATGGCGATAAAGACAAATTCCCGATTTGATAAATGCTTAATTGTGGTCTCATAAAGAACTGGGCTTTGAAAATGAAGTTTTTGAAGATTATCAGCAATTGTCCTCACTAAATTTTCTGGGCCGTAAATGACTTTTCCAATGGTATGTGTACATAGCTGACCATTTATTTCCTGCGCCTGCTCAAGAGCCTCTACAATGGGTTTGAGGGAAGGAGCCATAGGGCCAATAGAGTAGCCGTAAATAGCAGCCAAATGAAAAAATTCATTCATGTGAATTTCTGAAGGAGATGTTTCTTTCGATGGGCTCCTACTATGGAACTCACGATCAGATATCTCCTCAGAAATTGTTTGAGTGAATATTCGGTCAACAGTATCAAGATTTTGAAGGTTTGAATTTACAACATGGTTAGGAGGCGGTGTATTGAGTGCGTGACTAGACTCTAATCCACCTGATATTCCTCGTAGCATTCCCCTTCCTCCTAATTTACATAACAAAAAAATAACAGTTAGTGTAACACATAACTCCTTAAACAACAATACGATGAATTATTTTAATTGGATTTAACGCCTGGGGTAATGAAATCCTAAAAATCCGAAAAAAAATCCGAAAATTGGTATTTTCTCGAGATTGTGCTACCATGGAGTTAATCATCAATGAACTTTCATAGAGGAAATTGAATGGCCAAAGGAGTAATGACATTTTACCCTGCAGAGAAAAAGCATCATAGCCTGATTTTCAACTGACTGCACAAGAAACACGTGCAACCATATTTTTATG
>CAZZJE010000017.1:10869-16530 GCA_964654295.1 uncultured bacterium
GCTTGAGAACACATGTAAAAATCTTGACCTTTTTATCAATGGCATCAAGACGAATGGTCTCTACAGATTTGAGCACTGGATAGCTTGCATTGATGACAAACCGTTCGGCTTTTTGATGACTTCTTACATTGATGGTCCATGTGACCCCAATGATACTTATAACAAATGGTATGAAGAAGGAAAAGAGACGATCACACTTGATCTGCTTATAGGAGAAGAGGACTATCTAGGGAAGGGACATGCTTCTCGAATGATCCAGGAATTCTTATTAGATAAATTTTCTCATGTCGCAAAAGTTATGATCGATCCCGCAGAAGATAATCAGAGAGCTGTTCATGTCTATGAGAAGGCAGGGTTTATAAAAATCGAGAAGTTTGCTCAAACACACGATGACCCAAAGCCATCCTGGATGATGCATTTGGACATGCCCCGTCTTCGTAGCATCGAATCCAACCTTCACTAGACAAGAAAACAAAAGGAAGACCCACTAGGAAATAAATGATATTGCCTGCCAGACGATTCTCATAAAGTAATTTCCTTTTTCATATGGTATCCAATCGTCTTTGCATCTTCAAAATATGAATTTTCAACCCGATATCCCATGCGAACATAAAGAGAGAGGGCAGCTGTGTTATGCGCAAATACGTAGAGTTTAATGGCTTGAACGCCTCTGTTGACTAGGTGCTTCTCAAGAAGCTGTAATGATTCAATTCCTAAAGCCTTCCCACGATAAGCTTCGTCCAGGTAAATGAACTCCAAGAAAGCAATTTGACAATCGATAGAATACACAAGGTAGCCGTATTGAGATGCGCTATCATTGGAAATCAAGAGATAATAGTGTGCGTCTTGTGTCTCCTCAAGGCATTCATTTGATGCAGCTTTTTTGCCTCTTTTGGCAGTTATTTGAAACACGACGACTTGCTTGTCGCTAGCTTGCCATAGCTAGTTTCTTTTTCCTTTCGTCTTCCACTCTGTTTCATCTGCATAAACAGTTGGACTCTTCTGTAAAGCCTCTTTAGCTTCTTGCCAGCTACTTTTAAGAAGGTGTGATGTCTCTTCTTCAAAATGAGAAATGCTTCCCAAACTAACTTGCGTTCCAAGGAGCTGGCTTAAAAGCTCTTTTACTGATCTTTTGCTTACTCTAAACTTGCTTGTTAATAGAGCACAAATCGATCGAAGCTTTGGTCCAAACACCTTTTTAGCTTCCATTGGAAATCTAGCTTTTACCTGCTTACCACAATCTGCACACCTGCAAGCAAATGCTCGATATTCTGTCACTATCGGCTTAATGGGCGGCATTTCTACTGTCTGTCTAGCTTCGATACACTTGCCTTGAGATAAAAAATGATTACCGCCACATCCATCACATGTTTCTGGGTGCAGCTCAACTACCTTTGTGACATCTTGGCCGGTTAGCCATTTTCTGAAATAGCCTCGATGTCCATGCCGGCCTTTGCTGCTTGGCGGCTTCTTGCTGTTTTTTGGAGTTCGATCTTGAGATGGAGGAAGCGAAGAATTCTTCGAATTGCGGTTGATGATTTCTTTTAAAAGCTCGATTTCTTTTTTAAGATCATCAATTTGTTTTTCTTGGAGAGCTAGCCGCTCTTTGAGGAGCCGGTTCTCTTCTCGTAAATCAGCGATAATTTTGTCTTTATCTTCCATAATCCAAGAAGATAACCTTTAATCATTTGATATTCAAGTACTTATTTTATCACCGACTGAACGATTACGAAAGAAGCTACGAGCTGTTTTTTACGCAAATTTTACGCACTAGACTGGAAAAAACTGGCTTAAAGAAACTGAAACCAAATTAATTGAATCATCGTAAAGCATTGGTATTATTGATGTTGTTTGATTTGATTTATGCTGCTTTATAGAAAGACATAGAGTTCGATTCTCTCCACCTCCAATCAAACAAAAGGCTTCAGTTTAACAGCTGAAGCCTTTTGTTTTTAGTGACTTACAACCATAAATTCTTACCAAAAAATTCAGCGGCGTAAAGCCCAATTACGCACTAGACTCCTTTTTTAGCATGTTCCTTAATAACTTGTTCCTCACTTTTCAAATTATTAGATTGCATAAATTGCTCAGGATATCTTGTGCCTAAAAACGAACCTATTGGAGCAATTTCATCTAACCTGCGTAAATCTTCAGTCGTTAACTTAATCTCAGCCGCTAATAAATTTTCTTCCAAATATTCAACACGTTTAGTGCCTGGAATCGGAATAATGTTGTCCCCTTGCGCTAATAGCCAAGCCAGGCAAAGTTGAGCTGGAGTACACGCTTTCTCAGTTGCCATTTCCACAATCTGCCAAACAATTCTCTGATTTCTTTCCGCATGCTCTCTTTGAAAACGTGGAAACATTTTCCTACAATCACCTTCATCATAGAAATCAGATGTTCTACCCAAAGCGGTCAGATATTGACGCCCAAGTGGTGAGTATGGCACAAAAGCTATCTCTAGCTCACGGCACACTTGTATGGTTCCATCAATTTCCGGTGTACGACTCATTAAGGAATACTCCGTCTCTATAGCAGCAATCTGATGTTTTCCTTCCGTAAACCGCAATAAAGCGCTATTGGCTCTTTCTATCACTTCTTTACTAGCCTCTGAGAGACCCACGTAATGAATTTTGCCTTCTGCTAACAATTCAGCCATTGCATGCATGCTAGCTTCAATATCTGCTCCATCCCGTGCAATGCGATGCAGATAATATAAATCTATATAACCAATTCCCAGGCGCGTTAAACTATCTCTACAGCTTTCTTTAATATGCTCAGGACTATTATCTATAACTCGTTTAGTCAAATCCCCTGGATCTCTTATTACACCACATTTTGTCGCAAGAAAATACTTCTCTCTCGAGATTCCATGCAAAAATGCACCTAGCAACCTCTCATTGTGCCCCAATCCGTATATCGCAGCGGTATCAAAAAAATTACATCCCAACTCTAAGGCTCTATTTAACGTTGCTATGCTGTCAGATATGTTTACTTGGCCATAAAATTCTGACATGCCCATACAACCTAATCCGATCATAGAGACCTCGGGGCCATTTCTTCCCAATTTACGTCTCTCCAACCTAAATGACTTTTCTGAAAATAAGCTATGCATCATTATATATTTTCTCGCTCATTAAGGTGATTTCCCTTGTCCCATAAAATTTGGTCTCTTATAAGACTTTAAAAAAATTTTATGCAAATCTCCGTTCAATCGAAAAAGCTAGATTACAAGGGGCAAGCCCTGGTACATTCTGATTTTTTAATCCAATGGAACTTATATGGATAATCTGCCAAACACTCAAATCATCAGCATAGTTGAGGAACGGTGTCTCCACCCGGGGCCTTTTGAAGAATTTACAGCCCGACTTTTAGATTTGCAAGTAGTTCGTCAAACATATGATGTGGTTAGTGATGAACTATTTTTTTATTCAACAGATCAATTGCTATTACAATTACCTGCATCAGATGTGAAAGGTTATATTCAATCTCAGCCTTTTGTAATTGCAGAAAAATTTAATCCATCTATGCTAGAAAAAGCTCTTAAAGATTTTGATGCTGGAAAAATTTCAGTAGCCGATTTTCATAGACAGCTGGCTTTGTCGGGAATAGTTTATGTAAGTGTCCATATTCCAGCTAGAAAGATCTATTACTTAAGCCAGGACGGACAATTCTATTTAGAGTCTTTTTAATTGCCGATAGATTTTCAGCACTCTCTCCTTAAGGCGATTTCCATATTCTAAATGTGTCTCTTCCCTCCATCAAACAAAGAGCTTCAGTTTAGTAATTGAAGCCTTTTGTTTTCAGCGACTAAAAAGAATTGGGTTTTGGAGTTTCAAAAATTAAGAATTGAACCTGTACCAATTTTAGAAAAGTTCGAACCAAAAGCATTCTGCAATTGGCGAATAAGATGATCACCAGAGCAATGACATGGAGCTACTTTCTGGACGCTCAATTCCTGAAATTGCTTCACAATGTCAGCACTTTGTTTTGCAGGCGTGAATAGCTGATGAAAACCACCCAGAACAAAATAGACATTTGATTGAAGATGCCCTTGCGCAGTTTTTACAATCTGCACAATACCTGGATGTGCACAACCTGTAATAACACCCAATCCATTCGGAGTTTTTAACGCAAGAGCTTGTTCGTACAGCCAAAAGCCCCCCTTAAGTACGAGGGAGTAAACATTAGGGGCTATTTCTTCAAATGAACGAATGACTTTTATTTCTTTCAAATGCGAACCCGCTTTCTTAAGAAATAGCCATGGAAATTTTTTAGGAACACAAAGAGTGGCACCCTTGTCAAGTTTTTTAATCACCTCTTTGGAACCCGCAATATGATCCCAATGCCAATGAGAAAACAAAAGGTGCGTTACTTCTTTGTAGGATAGCTGCATCATTTCAACATTGGAGGAGAAAGCTTCTACGTCCCCACCGGTATCAAAAAGTATCTTGGAACCATTATATTCCAATAGCGCAGAAAATCCCCATCCCTCTTGCAAGTGAGTGTTGTCACAACGATTGTCATAAAGAATGGTAATTTTAACAGACATCTTATACTCATTAGTTATAGCCATCTTGATTATCTGGCTCAGATGCTAACAGATCTTGCCAGGCTTGAAAAGGCACAATTTGTTGGAGTCAAAAGTTTTGACTGCATCCCTTCACCTCCAATCAAAATTTCGAAGATTCTGAATGCCTAAAGCTCAATGACACGCTATTTACGTACTAGACGAAACAAAATAGAAGTAAAATAGGCTTTAGTTTTGATGTCTTTCTGTTATCATGCTATTGGAAAGAAGGTTCCAAATTAAAGACCAAGAAAGTTGAAAATGGCAAAAAGTAAAGAAACTGTTTCCAAGCGACAAAGCTACGATGATGTGTGGAAAAATGACAGTGTAGATGAGCATTTCAAGGCCGACATCCCTCAAAAGATGCTGGAGCTTTTTAAGCAGGATAAGGTCCAAACTGTCCTTGATCTTGGTGCTGGCGATGGGACCATTGCTGTCGCTCTGGCAAAACAAGGGAAGACCGTGCATGCATTGGAGATCTCCAATGAGGGCATCGAAAAGATAAAAACACACGCAAAAGCAGCTCAGGCATCTGTTCACACCCTTGAGCAGGATATGTACCAGGCATTGCCATTTAAAGACAGCTCATTGGATGCAGTCATTGCATTCCAATCATTGAATCACAACACTTTACCAAATATAGAAAAGCTTTTTGCAGAGATCACACGGATCCTGAAGCCTGGTGGCTTATTTATCGTGAAGACTGCGAACTTTAACTCGTTTGATCTCGAAGATCTTGGAGGCGGCCTGTATAAGGACTCCCATGGCGGCATTTCCTGCACCCTACGATTCTTAGACAAGCAAACTTATATACCTCAGGATGGCCCTGAGAAAGGGTTAACACACTACGCTTTTCTGCCAGAGCAATTGACAGAGAAAATAGAAGCATTGGGATATACTCAGATTTATGCTGAAATACTACAATGGCATATCTTAGCAATGTTCAAAAAGAATTAAAAACTGATAACATCATTAAGAATGCAGTGACTATTCAGCACCTCCCCTCGTTTGCTGCGCAAACGAGGGGAGGTGCTGAATAGAGACAATTGCAAAATTCAAGAAAACAAGGGACGTCAAGGACCAAATAGACA
>CAZZJE010000018.1:0-16249 GCA_964654295.1 uncultured bacterium
CGCTTCGACAAGTCGAAGCGAGCAAAAAGCGGCGACAAGTCGCCGCACTCCAAAAAGCTGCCTCAAACGCTTATTTTGTAGACACCTCCCCTTAGCTTGCCACCCCTACATCTTACTGCTTTTCCTCGCTGGAAGGCAGATCGACAGGAGGGGGCTCCTCTTGAAAGGGCTGAGGAGCAACTGTTGAGCCCTCTGCCGGAGGCAGCTCTTTAGGCTCCTCTTCTGCATGAGGCTCTTCTGCCACCTGTTCGATGGTAGCTGTTTCTACCGCAGCGACTCCTACCTCTTCACTATATTCAACAGGAGTTGGCTCAGGGGCTTTTTGTACCGTTTCCTGATGAATTTCCTGGATAACTGAAGAGAGAGAGGGATCAGGTTGATCTGGCTGCTCAAATAGCTTCTCTGGCTCGGGAGGACCGAAGGCCTGCTCCTGCTTCTCCTCATCGGCTAATGCAGCCTTACGCTCGCGGCGCCGCTCCTGCTTCTGCTCTTTGGGGTAGAATGCCCCTTTAAAGAGATCGTTTTCTCGGTATCTAGCAATGGTTTCCGAGATGAGGTTAGGCGGAGGCGACAAGAGGGAGGAGAAAGCAGAAGTTGAAATCTGCTGTGTCTCACCAGGAGTCAACTCTCTGGCCGCAGCGGCTTCCTGAGGTGGCTCTAAAGAGATGACAACAGACTCTTCAGACTCCCCATTAGAAACGACAAAGGTCTCACTCGTCACATCGGAGGTAGCACCGGCCAGAGACTCTTCGCTCTCCTCTTTAACTTCACCCTCGTCACGGCCGCGGCGGCGGCGATAGTGGCGGCGGCGGTCGCGACGGCGCTCGAGGCGCGGGTCGACGCGCTCTTCTGTTGCAGATGAAGCCGCTTGCTCCTCTGCTAGTCCGGCAGACTCAGTCGCTTGTTGCAGCGCAGGCTCTTCAGCTGGCGCTACTGGCTGACGCGGCTCTCTTTCACGCTCGCGCTCTTTCTCTTTTTGAGGACGCTGCTGAGGCTGCGTTTCACGGCCTCCGCCAATTTTAATCGATCGGTCAATTCCCACGCTCTTTAAAACCATGCGCGCTTCTCGGACCTCTAAGACCTCATAGTCGCTAGTAGGCACCAGAAAAGGTTTAGGTTTTTCTAAAGAGCGAAAAAATTGTGAGTGACCAAAAGAGACGACTTCTACAGCATCCACAAAAAATTCTTCTTGTCCGCTGGCTTTGCTGCTGCGGACGACAATTTTGCACCCTTCACGTGGGGTGATCACAGTCTCGATGATGGGTTCACGGGTAAAGTCCACTGGATCTGAATCCCTTTTAAGAGGTTATTCGATTTACTAAGAACGCATCGCTAAAACCTAAAACTCAGGTTTAAAAAGCAAACATTCGATCTATCTACAAGCCGTTTGTTAGTTGCTTGATGCGCTTTCAAAGCCCCCTTTAGGCAGCAAAAGCAATTTAAAGGAGACGGTGAGAGCCCATCAGGAGAGCACGCAACGACTTCGTCGCGTGCTCTTTTATTCTATCTAACTTTTTTCTCGGTCAGCGACGTAGCCGAGTAGATCAACGACGCGGGCAGAGTAGCCCATTTCATTGTCATACCAAGCGACGACTTTAATAAAGTGCTCATTTAGAGCGATTCCGGCTTTTTCATCAAAAATCGCTGAATAGGTGGAACCGATAAAGTCTGAAGAGACAACCTCTTCGTCTGTATAACCTAAGATACCCTGCATTTTTCCTTCGGCTGCCTGAAGCATCGCTTGACAGACCTGATCGTAGGAGGCTGGCTTAGAGAGGCGTACCGTTAAGTCAACAGCGGAGACGTCTACTGTAGGCACGCGAAAAGCCATACCTGTCAGCTTGCCTTTGACCTGTGGGATACAGAGGCCTACGGCTTTAGCTGCACCTGTTGAAGAGGGGATAATGTTGGCAGAAGCGCTTCTTCCGCCTCTCCAGTCCTTTTTTGAAGGGCCATCGACAGTAGGCTGTGTCGCTGTCATCGCATGCACGGTTGTCATCAATCCCTCTTCGATGCCAAAAGCATCTAAGAGTACTTTTGTGATGGGAGCCAAGCAGTTAGTTGTGCAAGAGGCGTTGGAGATGATGAAATCGTTCTCAGGATTATAACGCTCTTCATTGACTCCTAGGACAAATGTGGGGATATCGCCTTTGGCTGGAGCAGAGATGATAACGCGTTTAGCTCCGGCTTCGAGATGCTTCGTCGCTGCTTCTGGAGTCGTAAAGAGTCCAGTTGCTTCGATCACATACTCGATATTTAGATCGCGCCAAGGCAACTTGGCTGGATCTTTTTCTGATAGCACCTTTGTTTTCAAGCCATCGACAATGATAGCATCCTCTTCAACCTTGATTTCACCGTCGAATTGGCCATGGACAGTGTCATACTTCAGCAAGTAGGCGAGGTTGTCGCTGGGAACGAGATCGTTGATCGCGGCGACGTGAAAGCGGCTGTTGCGGTGTAAGAGACGATAGACCAGACGGCCGATTCGTCCAAACCCATTGATTGCAACGTTGATAGGCATGAGACAACCTCCTCGATTCGTTTACCTACTTATCATAATCCACCTTAGAGGGGAAAGTAAAGCAAAAGATCGATCAAATGGATTGGGAATCTAAGGGAATGAAAAGTGGCTGAGTGAGAAAAGGAGAGGCTTGCCAATCTTAAAAATTGGCAAGCCTTGAATGGAATTAACCTTCGGCAAGGTATTCGATATAACACATCGAGGCGTTATCACCTACTCGCTGTTTAGAGGAGCGGATGATCCGTGTGTAGCCGCCTTCGCGGTTTGCAAAGCGAGGACCGAGCTCTTCGAAGAGAACTTCCATCACTTTGCGGTCGTCGTTGGCTAGATGCTCAGCCCCTTGACGAAACTGGCGCCACTCTTTGGAGTCGAGCTTATTAAAGCGCACCATCATTTCGGCGATTGCACGGCGACGGGAGTCAAGCGTATTACGCTTAGCAAGAGTGACCATACGGTCAGCATAGCGGCGCAATTGCTTAGCTTTGGCAAGTGTCGTGCGGATGCGGCCATTGACAATCAGCGATTTCAGCTGGTTGGCAAAGAGGCAGCGCCGATGGGAAGAGGTTCTTCCCAGTTTGCATGTATCTTTTCGGTGTCTCATTGGGTGTTACCTTTAGCTAATGAGTCAGGCTATTGTCAACCAAAAGGGACAAAGCCTATTCTTCTATCTTGGCGAATTCGTTAAATTCGCGTTTCTCTTTACGTTGTTCGACGTATTGGCTGATCTTTTCACGAACATTCTCGCTCGTAATGCCATACTTGCTGAGGTCCATGCCGAGGAATAGCGACATTTCATGCAGCTTCGCTTTGATCTCGTTGAGAGATTTTTTACCGAAATTACGGAATTCGAGCATCTTGCGCTCTGGAATCAACACCAATTCCGCAATTGTTTCGATATTGGCACCCTGCAAGCAGTTTGTCGAACGAACGGAGAGTTCAATCTCATCAATACGCAAGCTGAGCTTATCCATCATTTCGTCATGGTCGCTATGGCTGCCGCCTTTGCCTTCATCAAAAAGCAAGAGGTGTGTCTGCAATAGTTCGAACACTTCAAAGTGGCGCTTCGCGATCTGAGCAGCAAAGCCGAGCGCTTCTGTTGGTGTCACACGGCCGTCTGTATAGACTTCGAAGATCAGGCGATCAAAGTCTGTATCTTGTCCAACACGCGTGTTCTCCACAAAGTAGTTGACCATGCGAACTGGAGAAAAAGCCGAGTCGAGCAAAATCTCATCAATGGCGCGATCGCGAATTTGATGACGCTCTGACGGCACATAGCCTCGCCCGATCGCAATCCGTAAGTCCACTTGACGACGGAATGGTGTCGTAACGGTGAAAATGGGTAGTTCGGGATTGACCACTTGGAAGCGGCTATCGCGGACTAGGTCGGCCAACGTCACGCGATAAAGACCTTTATTGCGATCTAGATCTTCTTGCGTGATATCGAGGGTAGTCGTAATAATACGCGGTTCACGAGAATTGCTCTCCTCTCCTGGTAAACGGCGCAGTAGTGCACCCTTTAAGTTGAGGACAATGTTGGTGACATCTTCAATCACGCCTTCAATCGACATGTATTCGTGCGGAACACCTTCGATATGAATGGAGACGATCGCCGGTGCCTCCAATGAGGTAAGCATCACGCGGCGCATCGTGTTGCCGATCGTATGCCCGAAACCGCGCTCGAAAGGTTCAGCGATAAAACGTCCAAATGTGGACGTTGCGCTCTCTTCTTCCAGCACAATTTTACTTGGCATTTCAAACTTGCCATACTTGACAGACATGCGGGAACTCCTAAAAAGCTCTAATCAATCGTCTGGTTAACTCTGGGGATAGTGCAATATCTTCCAATTAATAAAGGGGCAACGCATAAACGTTGCCACAAATTGGGATCACACTGATTAAGTTTAGGGACCTGACTTTCCCCTTCAAAAGGTCCTTAAGATTTACTTTATATACCGTCTAGATCAGCACCGTAACAGCTTAGACTCGACGACGCTTGCGCGGGCGGCAGCCGTTGTGGGGCACTGGAGTCTTGTCACGGATCTCGGTAATTGTTAATCCGGAGCTCATCAGACCGCGAACGGCTGATTCACGACCGGCACCTGGGCCGCGTAAAAAGACTTTTACCTCTTTTAAGCCGTAAGCTTGAGCCACTTTAACTGCATCTTGAGCGGCAATTGTAGCGGCGAAAGCGGAAGATTTACGGGAACCGGAAAAGTTAACTTTACCAGCAGAAGACCAGGAGAGCACACGGCCAGTAGGATCAGTAATGCTGATAATAGTGTTATTAAATGTTGCCTTGACGTGGACGATTCCAGCAGGAACCTGATGGGTGATCTTTTTCTTGGTCTTCACGCCCTTGGCTTTGTTCGTAGCAGCTGCTTGCTTGGACAAAGTAGATGTCTCCTCAATTATTCGATTTACTCGAGCTTGCAAAAAGCTTGGGGGTGATCACTGGTATCTTCTACACGCCTAAGCGGCAGACCCCCTTAGCTTCGCTTATTTCTTCTTATTCGCAACAGTTTTGCGTTTACCTTTACGGGTACGAGAATTGGTACGTGTACGCTGTCCACGCACAGGCAAGCCTGAACGATGGCGCAGGCCGCGGTAGGAGTGGATGTGAATCAGACGCTTAATGTTGTTCTGAATTTCACGACGCAAATCCCCTTCCAATTTGTACTCGGCTTGTAGCAAGGTATTTAAGCGCGCAATATCGTCTTGGGAGAGCTTATGTGCACGCATGTCGGGATCGAGGTGCAGCTTATTAATGATCTCCGTAGACCGATGGCGGCCAATTCCATAAATATAAGTCAAACTGATTTCCAGGCGCTTATTGTCCGGGATATCGGTTCCGATGACTCTAACCATTGAAGACTCCTGGCGCAATTCTAAATCAAATTAAAAAACTTAACATACTGGGCAATATTATTCAAGGCTGCTTTATCGCTGATCGTGTACAATTTGCAGGCATTGCTGCTTGCAGTTAGAAGTGTACCGTCTCGAGAGATCAAATTTCTTTTCATGCAGCCTCTCATCTTAACGCCCGCGCACGCGTCCGCGGCGCATAAACCCATCGTAGCGCTTCATTAGCAGATGGGAATCGATCTGCTTCATCGTATCGAGGACAACGCCTACGAGGATCAGCAGTGAAGTTCCGCCAAAGAAGTAGCTAATGGTTTGAGGGATTTCGAGTAACGAACCGATGATTTGTGGCAAAATAGCGATTAGAGCCAGTGCAAAAGCTCCAATTAGCGTGATGCGATTCATCGTCGATTCAAGATAAACTTGAGTCGGTTTCCCTTGCTTAATTCCAGGGATAAAAGCCCCATTTTTCTTCATATCGGACGCAATCTGGTCAGGACGAAACTGCGTCGCTGTCCAAAAGTAGGTAAAGAAGACAATGAGAAGCACAAAGAGACCCATATAGAGCAGGCTGCCTGGAGAAATATAGGTTGCAATTTCACCGAGCCAGTTGCCAGCACCCAAAAAAGTGACAATGGTCGCCGGAAATAGAAGCAGCGACGAAGCAAAGATGACGGGGATCACACCGGCATAGTTGACTTTTAAGGGAATATAGGAGGTTCCTCCCTGAACTTCGCGTCTTCCTACCACACGACGAGCATGTTGAAGTGGAATACGGCGGTGACCTTGAATGATCAAAATAGTTCCGATAGTGATGAAGATGAACAGTCCCACTAAGACGGCGACTGAAGCAAATGTCATCTGGCCAGGCTCTTGCGAGTCTAAGTTGAGCTTTTGGAAGATCATTCCAATCGCAGAAGGCAAGGAGGAGAGGATTCCCAAGGTGATGATCATGCTCATCCCGTTTCCAATCCCGCGCTCGGTGATCTGCTCGCCGACCCACATGAGGAACATTGTGCCTGTTGTCATGGTGAAGATCGTCATCATATAAAAGAGCCAGGGGAAACCGGCTATTTGGATGTCGAGCAGTTCACTATTGACAATGCCTGGATAGTTAAGATTCATGCCTAGAGCATAGCGTGCAAATAGAGCGGACTGTAAAAAAGAGAGTCCGACTGTCAAGGCGCGCGTATACTTATTCAGCTTACGCCTTCCCAACTCATCATTTTCACGAAGCTCTCTCTGGAGAGAGGGCCAGAGGGCCACTAACAGCTGCATGATAATCGATGCAGAGATGTAAGGAACCACTCCTAAAGCGATGACTGTCATTTGAGAGAAGGCACCGCCGGAAAAGATATCGACAAGTTGAAATAGGTTTTGTCCGCCGCCAGTTGCATGGCGGAAGAAGCTCAAGGCCAGCTCGCCGTTGATTCCCGGCACAGGGATGAATCCGCCAATCCGACAGATGACGAGCATGAGTAGGGTGAATAAAATCTTTGAGCGCAGCTCGGGGACTTGAAAAACGCGGCTTAAAGCTTGCAGCATGGCTGGTTACCCGAATCGTTGGTATCTATCGTCACTCGTATTGCGACCTCTCGTTTCTCTTTGCAGCAGATGCTGGAGAGAGAGGAGAAAGGCCAATAAAAAGAGGCAGAGGAAAGGAGGGTGGCGGAAGTGATACAACCGCTAGCATATGTTTCCATAAAAGACCTCCCTTCCTACAGCCAACTACTTGAGAAGCTTCAGCTTCAAACCAGCGCTCTGGATTTTCTCCTGTGCGCTTTTAGAGGCAGCGTTGACTTCCAAATTCACTTTGCGAGAGATCTCGCCGTCGCCAAGAATTTTGACGCCGTGTGATTCGCCAGAGATAAAGCCTTTTTGACGTAGTGTCGCAAGGTTTACTGTCTCGCCGTCTTGGAAGATCTCTTCGATCTGACCTAGGTTGATGACATGAAGTGGTTTGCGGAAACGCGCTTGGCTGAAACCGCGGATAGGCAATTTCATATGGGTACGAAACTGACCACCCTCATAGGTGTAGCGACGCTTGTAGCCCGAACGGGAGCCGGCACCTTTTTCACCGCGACCGCAGGTTTTGCCAAGGCCGGAGCCTTGTCCGCGGCCAACGCGGCGGCGCGACTGACGGCCGCGAGCGTCGTTGCTTAATGTAGAAAGATCGAACATCTACAGACCTCTTCTATTTTTAAGCTCTTCCCGGCTTGTCAGCTCGGAGAGGGCTTCAAAAGTTGCTTTAACCTGGTTGATCGGATTGTTCGCACCTAGGCTCTTCGCCATCACGTCCGTATAGCCAGCCATCTCTAAGATCGCGCGGATTTTAGAACCGGCGATGACTCCTGCACCTTTGGGAGCAGGCTGTAGATAGATAGTCGCCCCGTCCCAATGCACGAGCACCTCATGAGGAATCGTTGTTCCTTCCATGGGATAGCTGCGCAGGTTCTTGCGGGCGGCTTCGCCTCCTTTACGGATCGCATCAGTCAACTCGTTTGCTTTGGCAAAACCATAGCCTACGCGGCCTTTGCCATCACCGACTAAGATGAGGGCGGAAAAGCTGAACTTGCGTCCACCTTTGACCACTTTGGCGCAGCGGTTGATATAGAGGACTTTTTCAGTCAACTCAGACTGAACGCGATCTTTTTTATTTTTCTCCTCAGACTGTTTAGCCATGTCTGCTTTACTCCTAGAGGCTTATCTCAATTAGAATTCAAGCCCGCCAGCACGCGCAGCGTCGGCGATCTCTGCTAAGATTCCGTGGTATTTAAAGGCACCGCGGTCGAAGATCACTTCGCGTATCTGCTGCTGCTTCGCAATCTCTGCAATGCGCTCGCCGAGTTTCTTAGCGGAGGCCTTGGACTTGGTAGCAAACTCGGTGTCACGAAACTCATTTGAGAAGGTCGCGATACCGCCCAGAGTGATTTTTTGATCGTCATCGATCAGCTGCACCTGGATATGCTTATTACTTTTATTTACAGAGAGGCGTGGTTTCTGCCGCGTCCCATGCATGCGCTTACGCACACGCCAGGCGCGCTTTTGACGCCGCTCTTTGACTTTCTGAATTTCTTTGTTCATAGCTGTTGCTGTTCCGGCGCCACCAAAGGCGGCATTAATCAGGGTTTACTTATTTCTTAGCCGTTTTACCAGCTTTGCGGCGGACATACTCTCCGACATAGCGAACGCCTTTGCCTTGGTATGGCTCTGGCGGACGGATGGAACGGATGTCTGCGGCAAATTGACCAACGAGCTGTTTATCAATACCGCTGATCGAAATAATGTTCTTTTCTACTTTGACTGTCAGTCCCTGTGGGATATTGACTTTGGTCGGATGCGAAAAGCCCAATTGCAGATCGAGCAGCTGACCTTGAACGGCTGCACGGTAACCAACTCCAACAAGCTCCAGCTTTTTTTCAAAAGCTTGGGAAGCGCCTTGAACCATATTAGCGAGCAACGAACGGTATAGGCCGTGATTGTTGCTTTGGTCTGCTTGATCTTCAGCTAAACCAACTTCGATCTGATCAGCTTTGACATCGATGAGGATGCCAGGGAGTAGATTTTGGTGCAAGGTTCCTTTCGGTCCGGCAACCGTTACAACTCCATCTTTTACGGTGACAGTGATTCCTTTGGGTAAAGGAATCGGAAGTTTACCTTTGCGAGACATGTAGATGCACTCCTTCGGGATATTCGATTGTCGTTATGCTGCTTACCAAACCATGCAGAGCAGCTCGCCACCCAGGCGACGTTGGCTGGCATCGCGGCCGGCCATCACTCCCTGCGAAGTCGATACGATTGAGACGCCTAAGCCTCCAAAGAAGGAAGGAATCTCATCACAGCCCACATAGCGGCGCAGACCCGGCTTGGAGATGCGCTTGAGTCCGCTAATCACAGGACGGCGACCATCCGCGTATTTTAAGAAAATACGGATTGTTCCGCGCTGGTTCTCATCTTTTTTGACGAGGAAGTTTTCGATAAAGCCGCTATCTTTTAAAATTGTAGCGAGGCTTTCTTTCATTTTGCTCCAACCGATATCGACAAAACGAAGGCGGCTCATCTGGCCGTTGCGGATCCTTGTCAGGAAATCGGCGATGGGATCATTCACTGCCATAACTGCTTAATCTCCTTATTTAGGTGGCAACGCAGACTGGGAGGTTTTTAAAGGGCATACCGAGGAGGCGTAGCAACTCGATGCACTCTTCGTCATTGGTCGCGTTGGTGACAAAAGTAATATTCATCCCTTGAGTGCGTTTGACCAAGTCGAGGTTCAGTTCTGGAAAGATCTGTTGATCTTCAAGACCTAAGCTGTAATTGCCTCTTCCGTCACCTTTCGGATTAAATCCGCGAAAGTCGCGGATACGGGGGGAGACAACGTTGAAAAAGCGGTCGATAAAGTCCCACATGCGGTATCCGCGCAAGGTGACTTTCACACCGATCACTTGGTTTTCTCGCAACTTAAAGTTGGAGATCGCTTTGCGTGAGCGGGTGGTGACTGCTTTTTGGCCAGCGAGCAGTGTCAATTCGTTGACACAGTCATCGATGGCTTTTTTATCTTTGGAGGCCTCGGCGATCCCCATGTTGATGACGACCTTCTTGAGAGAAGGCACCTGCATGGGGTTGCGATAGTTAAAGCGCTTTTGCAGCTCGGGCCTGCCGATTTCCAGGTATCTTTTCTTTAAGCGAGACATAGACAACCGATCAGAGTTGAGGGTTAGGCAGGGCTAAGTGTGCGATAGTCAATGCGCTCATCGCCCTTCATATAATACAGTATCTTACGCCCACCTTCGTCAAAGCGCACGCGCAGTTTGACTGGAAGATTCTCTTCTGTGCATAGGCTCAGGTTAGAGACATGGATGGGACATTCGATTGACAAAATGTTGCCTTTGGGATTTTGTTGGCTGCGCTTCACATGCTTTTTACGCACGTTTAATCCCTGGACGATGACTTTATCACCTTCGCAAGAGAGCACAACACCGACTTGACCCTTATAGTTTCCGGAGATGGCGATGACCCGGTCACCCTTACGGATGCGATGTTTTGTTTTCACAGGAATCTCTTTTTTACTCATTAGATCACCTCTGGTGCGAGGGAAGAGATTTTAATAAAGTCACGTTCACGCACCTCGCGAGCGACGGGGCCAAATATGCGAGTTCCGCGTGGATTTTTCTTGTCATCGATGATGACGCAGCTGTTCTTGTCGAAACGCAGTTTTGAGCCATCCTTACGTTTAATATACGATTTGGTACGCACAATGACTGCTTTGACGACATCGCCTTTTTTTACAGAACCATCGGGTTCAGCGGCTTGGACGGAGCCGATAATGATGTCTCCGACGCCAGCATAGCGCCGTTTAGAGCCTCCGAGCACTTTGAAACACTTGACGCGCTTGGCTCCCGTGTTGTCGGCTACTTCGAGCTCGGTTTCTTGTTGAATCATGAGACGCTAACTCCAGACTTAAGATGGGGCATTATTCTCTCATTATACCTTGAGACCGCCGGTGTACTTTCACTCGGTCCAATCTCAAGGCCTTATGCTGCCTTATTGGGCGACAGCGACCACACGCCAACGCTTAAGCTTAGAGAGAGGACGCGTCTCGACAATCGTGACGACATCGCCAATCTGTAGCGGCTGCAGGTCGTTATGGGCGTAGTATTTTTTATTAACCGTGACCACCTTGCCGTAGCGTGGGTGGGGCATGGTGCGCTGAACTTTAACAACGACGGTCTTCTGCATTTTATTGCTGACGACAACGCCCTGTTTTTCTTTGCGCGTTTTGCTATTTTTTTCCGTTTGCTCTGCCATGGCCTCTTAACCTACCTTCTCGATCTCTTTTTCTCTGGATACCGTGAGCAGGCGAGCGATTTGGCGCCGGGTTTGGCGGATCTTATGCGGCTGCTCGAGTTTTTTCTCGCGCTTCGCTTTGTTGACCAGCCTATAGAGCTGCTTGCGGCTATCTTCGAGCGTCGCTGCAATTTCGTCGTCGCTCAAATTTCTCATATCTTTAGCTTTCATCTCACTCCTCATACCAGTTCGACGCGTTCGACGAAGCGCGTTTTGATTCCGAGCTTAGCGGCCGCACGACGAAGGGCTTCTTGAGCCATATCGCGGGGAACGTTGGCAACTTCGAACAGGATACGGCCTGGACGTACAACGGCCACATAGTGGTCGACGCCGCCTTTACCTTTACCCATACGAACTTCTGCCGGCTTCTTTGTGATTGGTTTGTCTGGGAAAATACGGATCCAGACCTTACCACGACGTTGGAAGAAGCGGTTGATTGCCACGCGGCACGCTTCGATTTGGCGGTTAGTGATTCGGCCGCGGTCGAGCGCTTGGATACCGAATTCGCCAAAGTGCACAAAGCATGCGTTTGTGCTGAGGCCCGACATCGAACCTTTCTGCTGTTTACGGAATTTTGTGCGTTTGGGCATCAGTGCCATAATTAGACAGCCTCCTTCTTCGCACCAAGATCTTCACCTCGGTAGATCCAGACTTTGACACCGATGGAGCCATAGACCGTTTCTGCGCGACCCGTTGCATAGTCGATATCGGCACGTAGAGTATGGAGAGGAATGCTACCCTCTTTATACCACTCTGTACGAGCGATCTCTGCACCGCCGAGGCGGCCGGATACTTGGACTTTAATTCCTAAGGCGCCAGCTTCCATTGTCGACTGCATCGCTTTTTTCATCGCTCTGCGGAAAGGAATACGGCGTTCTAATTGCTTAGCAATGCTATCGGCAACAATTTGAGCATCGAGATCGGGGCGTTTGATCTCTTCGACTTCAACCCAAACCTCTTTGCCTGTTAGGCGAGAGAGTTCAGCTTTGAGGGCGTCGATTTCAGAGCCTTTTTTTCCGATCACAAGGCCTGGTCGTGCAGTGACGATGGTCACTTCAACTTTTTCGCTCATACGGCGAATTTTAATTTGGGCAGTGCCCTGGCAAATCGGCTTTTTCATTAGGTAATTGCGAATGACAAAATCCTCTGCGATTAGCTTGGAGAACTCTTGTTTATTTGCAAACCAGTTGGAACGCCACATTCTTTTTTTGCGAACGAGGCGGAAACCGATTGGATTAACTTTCTGTCCCATGTGGCTTCGACTCCTTATGCGTAGGCTTTGCCGACGATGATGGTAAAGTGGCTCGTTCTCTTCATGATCGGGTGGCGGCCGCCTTTGTTTTTAGGCTTGGCACGCTTAAGGACCGGACCTGCATCGACACGTACTTCGAGCACTTGTAGCGACGTGCGGCTGTAGGAGGTCTGCGTTTCGGCGTTAGCAACGGCGCTGCGCAGTGTCTTCTCAAGAAGGCGGCCTCCTCTTAAATTGCAGAAGCGCAGCTGTTGTGTCGCTTCTTCAACTGGTAGTCCGCGAATAAGATCAGCTGCAAGACGTGCTTTGCGTGGGCTGATGCGGACATATTTGGTAACGGCTTTACCGGCTTCGTTCATCTCTTCTTCCTTACTTTTTCACTGGGTGACCCTTGAAGAGACGCGTTGGCGCGAATTCTCCCAAGCGGTGGCCGACCATGTTTTCGGAGACGAAGACGCTGATGAACTTACGTCCGTTGTGCACTTCGAACGTCATTCCAATCATTTCGGGAATGATCATGGAACGGCGAGACCAGGTCTTAATCGGCTTACGGTTGCTGCTGGAACCTGCTCCCAAAACCTTTTTGAGAAGGTGATGGTCGACGAAGGGACCCTTTTTTAACGACCTACCCATAGCTTATTTCTTCCTTCGATCTTTGACGATGAACTTATTCGACTTCTTCTTAGAGCGAGTACGCAAACCGCGTGTAAAAGTCGCCCAAGGAGTCTGAGGAATATTTCCCTTGCTCTTACCTTCGCCACCACCGTGTGGGTGGTCAACGGGGTTCATAACAGTACCGCGGACAGTGGGACGAATCCCTTTCCAGCGATTGCGACCGGCTTTACCTTCCACGCGGAGGTTATGCTCAGGATTGGAGACTGCTCCAAACGTCGCATAGCACTCTTCATTGATCATGCGCATTTCGCCAGAAGGCATACGAATTGTTGCGTAGCCACCGCTGCGAGCCATCAGCTGAGCGGAGAGACCGGCGGAGCGGACGAGCTGAGCTCCCTTGCCTGGGCGCATTTCGATGTTATGGATAGTAGATCCGATTGGCATCGATTTAAGGCGCATGCAGTTACCAACTTCGAAGGCAGCTGTGTCACCTGTTTGAATCATTGACCCCTCTTTTAGACCCTGAGGAGCGATAATGTAGCGCTTTTCGCCATCGACATAGTGCAATAGGGCGATGTAGGCAGAGCGGTTTGGATCATATTCGATGGAGGCGACTTTAGCGGGGATATTTACTTTATCGCGCTTAAAGTCGACGATGCGGTAGTGGCGCTTATGGCCGCCTCCGCGGTGACGGCATGTAATATGGCCGTGGTTGTTGCGTCCATTCCCGCGGCGCTTCGCTTGAAGTAGCGGCTTGTGCGGTTTTACAACGGCGCGAGAGCCCTCTTTGGCACGCGTGAGCGTCTCATTCATTGGAAGAATGAGCTGACGCAAACCTGGGGTAATTGGGCGAAATTTTTTGAGCATCCTTAAAGCCTTTCTCTATACGTACAGCAAGTTAGACAGTGTCGTTTACACATCATCTAAGCTATCGCCTTCTTCGAGAGTGACGATTGCTTTTTTGAAGCCGGCAGTCTTTCCTTGGCGTCCAGTTCTTCGGCGCCCTTTAACTTTAGGCTTAACATTTAAAGTATTGACCGCTACGACTTTGACGTGGCGTTCACGGTAGATCTCTTCAATCGCTTCGGCAATCTCGACTTTGTTAGCAGTTGGATCGACGATGAAGACATATTTTGGCGATTTGCAGCGGCGCAAGGAGGGGTTGCTCTCGGCATTTTTTAGGCCTTCGAGCATGGCACTCTTTTCGGTCACATGCTGATGCTTGATAATTTGATAGGGCGTTTTACGGCTCATGGTGCGCTATACTCCTTGCAATTACGAACAAAGCCACACTTCGATCTCTTGAAGTGCTGGCTCTGTTAAAACCAGATGGCGAGCCACAGCTACATCGTAGCCATTGACATTGGAAGCCAGAGAGAAGGATGCTTTGGGTAGGTTGCGCGTACTTAAAATAAAGTTATCGTGACGATCCACACCGAGATGGACAGTAAAGGATTCATCACCCTCTTCAATTTTCAAGGTATTGCTCTCGCCTAAAAAGAGGACGCGACCATCAAATCCGATCTGATCGAGGAAGTGAGCGACATCTTTTGTACGAGGACCTTGCATTTCGGTTGAATCGATGATGATGACTTGGCCGGAGCGAATTTTTTCAGCCAATAGAAAACGGATCGCAGCGCGACGCTCTTTTTTATTGATGCGTACATGCTGGTCGAACTTAGGCTTAGGACCGAAGACGCGGCCGCCTCCACGATATTGCGGGGAAACGAGCGAACCTTGACGCGCACGACCACCGCCCTTTTGTGGGTGAGGCTTATGAGTCGTGTGAGCCACTTCGGAGCGCGTTTTAGTCGATGCTGACCATTGGCGCTGGTTGGCCTGGAGGGCGACGATATAATCTTTCACCATCTGGGCATTGGCTTGGGCATTAGCTAAGAGATCGCTAACCGCGATTGATCCCTTCTCTTTGCCATCTAGTGAATATTTTTTCAGTGTTACCACAACGAAATCTCCAAAAATCGTATGATCTGCTTAGCGATGCTTATGCGGCCCGCTTAATGGCCGGAGTAATGTAAACAAGGCTGTTACGAGCGCCAGGAACTTGACCTTTGACGATCAAGACATTTTTGTCTCCGACGATCTTGACAACTTGTAAACTCTGTACAGTGCAGCGACGATCACCCATATGGCTCGGACGCTTACCACCAGGCAAGCAGCGACCAGGTGTCGAACGCATACCAGTCGAACCGGCATGGCGATGGAAACCAGAACCGTGTGCTGCAGGACCGCCGGAATAGCCGTGCAGTTTCATCACACCCTGATAGCCTTTACCTTTGGAACGGCCGACGACATCGACATAGGCTATGCCTTCGAATGCATCGACACCAATCTCTTGGCCGACTTGATACTTTTCTAAGTCCGCTTCTACAACACGTGTCTCTGCAGCGTGGCGTCGTGGTTCGACGTTAGCTTTAGCAAAGTGTCCTTTCTGCGGTTTTCTTGAGCGACGCTCAACTGTGCGTGGATCATTTCCACGTACTTTCTCATAACCCAGCTGGATGGCGGTATAACCATCGACCGCGTGCGTCTTAATCTGTGTGACGACGTTCGGCTCGATCTCAATGACCGTGCAGGGAACGGCGTTGCCTGCTTGATCGAAGAGCTGGATCATTCCGCGCTTCTTTCCCATTAACTTCAGCGACATAATGAATCAATCCCTGATATCTGTGAGTTTGACTGCTAATAATAAATTCTATTACGGAGCACCTTTTACGGAGCCCCTGTGAGGGAAACCTTGCAGCGAAGAGCCACAGTGCGCACGCGATGCGTTTGCAGCCACTCGAAGACAAGGAGACTAAACTATACACATGTTATAATAGAGTGTAAAGAGGGAGATTACCAGAGAATGAACATTTTCCGCAATCTCATTTTACACAACGAGTTAAATCTTTTAGCTAGATGGAGTGGACGAGAGGAGCGAAGTGGACGGAGTAGACGTAGGAGAGGCTTTTCTATGGGCTGGAACGTGGAGTTTTCGACTTTTCTGAAGCTTTTGATCGAGCTTAAGTTTGTCGATTTTGGCTTGAGGCTTTAACTCAGCTTGACTTAGCAATTCTTGAATGGTTGTTCCCTGGGGAACAGTGTACGTATCGGGACGATTAACCGCACCGGTTACGGTGATGGTAATCATTTTGACA
>CAZZJE010000019.1:0-13148 GCA_964654295.1 uncultured bacterium
GGAGAGAGTTTGGCACGACAACCGGGCGTAAACGTCGTATCGGCTGGCTTGATGCTGTCGCCTTAAAGAGTGTTGTCCAATCAAATAGCATCGATACATTAGCCATCACAAAACTCGATTTACTAGATAGCTGGGATTCTATCAAGCTGTGCGTTGCCTACCGAAAGGGCGATCAATATTTAGAATATCTTCCGGTATATTGGGATACGAAAGGCTGGGAGCCGGTCTACCGCCATTTTCCTGGTTGGAAAGAGGAAACGAGAGCCATCCGATCATATGACAATCTTCCTCAAGCTGCTAAAGAGTATTTACATGCAATCGGGCAATTTTGCGGTGCATCCATTAAGCTAGTGTCTGTAGGGCCAGAGCGTTCGCAAACCATCCGAGTCAATGCTTGAAAAGACAATAAGATGAGGCCATCATGCAACCGTCGATAACCACTTCTACCCACCCTAAAGCAGATTCTGCCGCTTCTCCTAAATTTTTTTCGTTAGAAGAGCTTCAGAAGCTTAAGCAGCATCCGATCCCTCGTCATATTGCCATCATTCCCGATGGAAACCGCCGCTGGGCAAAGCGGCATCAGCTGCGTCTTGGCTGGGGCCATCGAGAAGGTGCCAATGTTTTGATGGATATCGTTGAAGCGGCAGAAGAGCTCGGTGTGCAAGCAATCACCATTTACGCCTTTTCCACGGAGAACTGGAATCGCTCTTTAATCGAGATCGGAACGGTTATGGCGGTTATCGACTCCTACTTGCGCCGTCAATGTCAAACAATGGTGCAGAATGGTGTTAAGTTTGAGACGATTGGAGAGCTTTCCAGATTGCCCAGGAGAGTTCTGAAGACTATTGCGTCGGTTAAAAAAGCCACACAAGATTGCAGCCGTATCACTTTAGTTTTGGCTCTCAATTACGGCAGCCGAGATGAGTTATGCCGCGTGGCACGCGAGCTGGCTCAGCAATATGCTCAAGGTCAGATTCAATTAAATGAAATTACAGAAGAGCGGCTAGCTGCTCATCTCGATACCTCTCCTTGGGGAGATCCAGACCTTCTTATTCGAACAAGTGGAGAGATGCGTCTAAGCAACTTTTTACTTTGGCAAATCTCTTATGCAGAGGTCTATGTTACTGAGACCTTATGGCCAGATTTTACACCCAGGTTGCTTTTTCAAGCGTTGCAAAGCTATCAACAACGCCAGCGGCGGCTAGGAGGGTGAGCCGTGAGATACTCTACCCATTTCAAGCAGCGCCTTGCAGCTAGCGCTGTTGCTCTTACCCTCTTGTTTATTGCTCTGCACTTTGCTTTTGTTCCTTGGTTTCAACCCATTTATGTTCTTTTAGTAGCAGCCGTTATCTCAACAGCTTTATGGGAATTTTATCAGATTTCTCGTAATAAGGGAGTTGAACCCAATGCCTATTTGGGGATTGCAGCTACAGGATTTTATGCAATGGCTGTCTATGCCTCGCTGCAGTCTAAAGTAGGCGAGGGATGGTCATTTTTTGTTTTAGGAGTTACGTTAGCCTTAGCTTTTGCCTGGCAGCTCTATCAGCAGCGCTCTCCCATATTAAATATTGCCGTCACGCTTCTGGGTGTGATGTATCTGACAATTCCGCTTTCAAGCATTATTCACATTACCTATTTTTTCCCAGAAGGAGGTCAAGATGGACGCATCTGGCTCCTCTACCTTCTTGCTGTAGCTAAAATGGCTGACACAGGTGGCTATTTCTTTGGAAAGCTTTTTGGCAAGCGGCCACTGGCGCCTATCATCAGTCCTAAAAAGACCTGGGAGGGAGCTCTAGGAGGTGTTTTTACTTCCATATTGATCAGCTTCATCTTTGCTCTTGTTTTGGCAAATATGTCTCGGCCGCCTATCGCTTTAACTGTCACGCAGAGTCTTTGGATGGCGCTATTAATTAGCATCATGGCACAGTTTGGCGATTTGGCTGAATCTTTGATTAAACGCGATGCCAATGTCAAAGATAGTAATGCGCTTCCGGGCTTAGGCGGTGCATTAGATGTGATGGATTCTTTGGTGTTTACAACTCCGCTTGTCTACGGCATTCTATATCTTTTGTATTCGTAGTCAGTCATCATTAGAAGAGGAGGCATGGCGATGATCATTACAATCGATGGTCCCATTGCAACGGGAAAGAGTACAATTGCACGACGTTTAGCTGAACAGATCGGTTATATCTACTTTGATACTGGTGGGATGTATCGTGGGTTAACTTATGCTCTTTTACGAGATAAGATTAACCTAGATGATGAACAGGCGATCGTTGACTATCTAAAGACTTTTAATCTCGATATTAAAATTAAGCATGGCGCTCTACATTTTTATGTAGGCAGCGAAGATGTCACTGAGGAGCTCAGAAAACCAGAAGTCACCCAAAAGGTTTCACGCGTTTCTGCGATTCCTGCTGTTAGAGAAAAATTAGTCGCCTTTCAGCGCGAGTTGGCTTCTGGAGTCAATGCTGTTTTTGAAGGGCGTGACATGGGGACTGTCGTTTTTCCCGATGCCCAGTTTAAAGTATTTCTAACAGGTAGGCCAGAGGTACGGGCTAAGCGTCGTTATGAAGAGATGTGCGCCAAGTTTCCTGATCTGGCAAAAACATTGACCATGGAGCAGATGACCGAAGAAATTAATCGTCGCGATACGTTGGATTCTACACGAGAAATTTCTCCATTGCATCAAGCGGAAGATGCCTGTGTGATTGATACGACTGATTTGACAATTGATGAAGTCGTCTATAAGATTCTTGAATACAAAGACACATTAAAGCGCCGTCGTTCAGGATCATCTATAGACCCTTCACAATCGAATTATTCATGAGTTTTAAACCGCTATATCGCTTTGTCTGTCTGAGTTGTCGTCTCTTTTTCCGGCTCTTATATCGACATCGAGTCTATGTTGCTCAGCCGCTACCTAAAGGCTCTGCAATTTTAGCGGCAAACCACGCCTCTTTTTTCGACCCTCCTCTCATTGCGATTTCGACAAAAGAGGAGGTTCATTTTTTAGCAAGAGAGAGTCTCTTTCGCTTTTTTGGCTTCGGCTGGTTCATTCGCCAGCTCAATGCTCATCCCATTGCTCATGCATCTCAAACTCATGCCAACCTAAAAGTGATTGCTAAAATTCTTCATAATGGAGAAAAAGTTGTCATTTTTCCTGAGGGTACGCGTTCAAAAGATGGAGAGCTTCAGACCATCAAGCATGGCGTCGCCATGCTCTCCTTGCAAGCGCAATGCCCAATTGTTCCTATTTGGATCGAAGGAAGTTATGCTGTCTGGGGCAGACATAGACGCCTGCCTCATCCATTCGGACGAACGGCTTGTGTGTTTGGAACGCCGCTAGATCCCCTCTCTATCGTTAAAGAGTGTCCAACCTCTAAAGAGCGCATCGAAAAACTTTCGCAAGAGCTCGAATGCTCACTTCGTGAACTGGAGCAGTGGTACCGTAACGGCGCTGTTGGCTCTCCGCCTTAATGCCAATCTCAAAAAAATATATGACACGTAACCCGCCATCCTCCGCTTTGCTCCGGGTTAGTCACTACAGGACGGTCACTACAGATAAACTCGATAATTTCAATAAGCTTATCTTTGTTATCGTTATATCGTTCTAATTTTAATTTATAAACTCCGTAAAGATCGAATTATCAAACAAAAATTAACGATTAAAAGATGTTAAGGATGTAACGATAAGCGGTTTAGGATAGGCCTAATAATAGATGGACTTCAAACCTGTCAATTAAAAAGATCCGAATGTGAACCTAATCGCTCTAAAAATAAAGTTGTGTCATCTAATTTGTAAATTAGAAGAACGTCAGGCTTAATGTGGCACTCTCTATGACTGATCCAGTTTCCAGTTAGTGGATGATCGCAATTCTTCTCGTCCAATGGAACTTGATTAAGGAGTCGTTCAATAACGTCTCGAAGAGCTAGCATGATCGTCTTTTGGTGTTCGTACTTCTTAATGTCACGTTTAAATTTCTTGGAGTGTTTTGGTTTAAGCATTCTGATTGAATCCTAGTGAATCCCAAAATTCGTCCAGTGTTTCGTATTCTGTTAGATTCTCTCCTCTATCGGTTTCCCTTAAAACTTTAGCTGTCTCTTCATTTGGTTCATGGCTTTTTTTACAATGGTGTCCCCCACACTTAGGCATTTCTTTGCGGGCAAAAGATAAAAGATACTCACTGATTGTCATATGGTTTTTTGTGGCAATCATTTTAATATACATTCTTTCTTGTTCTGTACAGTCAACGCTGAGCCTGACCTTCTTCTCTTGAGGCTTATTTTGTCTCATCATGAACTCCTTTCTATCTCTTTATTTTACTTAATTATACATTTTACGTAAATACGTGCATAAAGGCAGTGGTCTTTAAATTCACGCAAGCGCCAAAGAGTTTAAAAATAGCCGGAGAGGGAAGGAATGTTCGCGAGCTTCAAGAAACGTCCTACTATTGAGCAAGTAACCTAGCGCTATACAACTGTGCTTGCTGCATAGCTCTCAATCTGCAACTCTTGACGGATCAGCTGTTTGACAGCTTCAATCCAATCAGGATGGTTATTTAGCCCAGGAACAAGCTCAAGTTGTTCTCCACCTAACTTTAAAAAGTCATGTTTCAGCTCGCAACCGATCTCAAAAAGCGTTTCCAAACAGTCGCAGACAAATGAGGGGCAGACGACAAGCAGGCGTCGAACACCATTCTGATAGAGCTCTTTGATATGTTCGACAGTATAGGGCTGTAGCCAAGGCTCACGTCCTAACCGCGATTGGTAAGAGAGGCTATATTGGGATTGATCGATTCCCAGCTCTTTGGCAATCGCTTGTGCTGTGGCGTGGCACTGCGCGCTATAACACATGGCATTTTTATCAGTTAGCTGCTGGCAGCACTCTTTGCTGCTTAGGCAATAGCCATGTCGATTAGCTTTTTTTAGCTGTCGCTGTGGCAAACCATGGAAGCTGAAGAGTAGATGGTCATACTCTTGATAATCTTTCTCCCTGATAAGCTGGCAGAAAGCTGAAATCATAGGAGCATAAGTTGGAAAGCTATCAAGCAGAATGATTTTGGGGATCTCTAGCCAAAGATTCAGATGCTTCATCACTGCAGTGTGGATCGATCCTGTGGTAGCAAACGCATATTGAGGAAAAAGGGGTAGCACAAAAATTTCCGAGACGTTCAGATCGCGCAGTCGATGTAACGCTTGCTTAATCGAAGGCTCTTGGTAGCGCATGGCTAATTCAATGTGAACCTGTTCGGACTGCAGTTTCTCTTGCAAAGCCTGTTGTAGCGCTTGTCCATAGATTAGAAGAGGCGAGCCGTTCTCTGTCCAAATCTGCTGGTAGGCATGAGCTGATGTTTTGTAGCGTAAAGGGACGATCAAACCTCGGACTAAAAGCTGACGTTTGAGCCAACTTGTGTCGATGACATTGGGGTCTGTTAGAAACTCGATCAGATAGCGATAAACATCGTTAGGATGAGCAGATTTAGGTGTGCCTAGGTTGACTAAAAGAACTCCTTTGGGACGCGTTGTCGAGCTCATCTCCTTTTACAATTTCTCCGAATAGTTCTCTACTTCTACCAGCTCTTCTATTGGATCTTCGTAAGAATCAGGAGTCTCTTTAAAATTGCTTTTTAAGTGATTCCATTCAGTCAAATAGAAATCTAAAATGTCAGGATCATTGATTCGAGTTTTTTGAAAGATCTGCTCTAGAATCAATTTCCCGTCGCCGGGATAATATTGAGACAATAGAGGCGTTTGTGGCGAAAGGAGAAGGTTGTCCAGCTGCATTAACACGAGAGCTTGCAGTTCATTTTGGCGCTCAATGATGTAATCGATATCGGCAATGCGGTCTAACCATAAAAGTTCTAATACAGAATTGACAGCTTCCAACAATTCAGAGAGTGAATGGCTCTGCATGATTTGGTCAAAACGGCTGCTAATTTCTTCTTCAATTGCAAGGTTGTCGAAGCTATTCAGTTGTTTATTAAATAGATAGGATCTTACAAGGCCCTCAGCACCCGCCTGGCGCACATAGATCATGAGCTGTGCCAGCGGAAGAGATTGATAGTCATGATAGAGATGTTCCAGTCCAACTATCACTTGACTCTGCTGCTCTTGGTCAATTTGGATATAATACTGTGTCAACTCTTGCAGGCGTGATGAAAAGTTTGGCAATAAATTTTGCTGATTATGTTGTAAAAGCTGCTGAATCTCTGCAGCAATAGGTGCTAGAGCTTGCTGGCGAGCATTTAAAAGAGCTTTGACTTGCAGAGTGAAAGGGTGCTCGTTTTCTAAGGTCTGGCTGCTTTTCTCTTTTTCTTTAGATTCAGACGCAGGCGGAGGAGCTGCATCGGCCAGGTCCTCAGCTGTTTCTCTAGATAAAGAAGGCTCTGCTGGTAAGCTAGACGCACTTGTCTCATCGACAAGTAGATGACTGCTAGCAACTCCATCTTTTGTGTGAAATTTAATGAAGGCAATCAAAAATTTCTGTTGGGGAGAGAAAGTTGCCAAAGCCTTTTGAGACTCTAATGCAGCCTCCATTCCTCTCGAAGAGTAGAGCAGTAGATGAGGAAATTGAGAGAGACGCTCGATCTCTTGGCGAAACATCTCTAAATCTTTACTGCTTGCAGCTGTTTGAGTGAGCATTTTAGCATGTTCAAGTAGACGCTCTCCAAAGAGGTGGTAGCGCGGGGCATTGTAGATAAGATCTTGCGCTTCTGGTCGAAGGAGTCCTAAGCCACGGGGAGGCGAAAAGCCGAGACGGTTTTGCTTGGAGCGCAAGAAGTTTAAAGGGATCAATTCCCCCTCTTTTACTAATCTGGAGATTTCCTCGGCCTGCTCTTCATCTAAGTTGTTGCTTGCAAAAAGGAGACGGTTGAGTGGCCTTAAGTCGGTCAGTTTGCGCAGTTCCATCGAGCGAGAGTCGACGATGATAGAGGGCTTGGGAATTAACCACTGCAATAGGCTCGGGACAGGTTGAGCAATCACTAAAAATTGAGAGAGGGAGCTGTTGTTGTAAATGCGCAAAAAGTAGGGAGAATCCTTAAAATGGCCATGGGTATCGAGGTGGATTAAGGAATTATAGTTTGGCGAAAGCACAGCATTGAGGTTGTTTCGAATAAAGTCTGGGTCGGACCAGTTTTGTTTGTTCGGCTTGATGTCAAACGCTTGAGCATAGGTAAGCGCCATAGAGATGTCAGCAATAGCTTGAGCTGCACGTAACTCCTCTCCCATTCGCTTACCACTTGCACTAAAATAGAGCGTTCCCAAAAAGAGCGAAGCGAAGAGAGCTAATGCTAACAAGATCGTAACGATTAAACGCCAGTTTTTTGGCCAGCTGTTTATGATAAAACCATTCTCGTCCGTTTCAGGTGCTGATTTGGATTCTGCAACAGATTCTTTTTCGCTTGTTATCTCTGGCCCAGAGTCATCCTTTATGCTACGTCGAACGAAAACAGGAGCTGCTGGCTCTTGTTTAGGTTGTAAGTTAGGGCGTGGAGCCGGAGCTGGAACGGGAGTCGGAGTTGGAGCTGCAGGTGTTGCTGGTGTTGCAGGTGCTGGATGAGAGGGCTCTTGAAAGAGATCGTCCCCAGCCATCGCTTCTACTTCTTTAACTAGCGCATCAAAATCTAAGTCTTGCCAATCGGCTTCTTGATGCTCAGAAAAGGGCTCTTTCGCATTCCACTCCTCTTTGAAATTCAAGGGTGCGTCAGGGGAAAAGCCTTTAGCCTCTTGGGAGTCTTCTGACTGTGAAGGCGAAGCTCTCTCATAAGAAGTTTTGGCTTTTAAGGCTTCGTCGAGAACGTTAACTAGTTGATCTTTTGTATCAAATAGAGGCGCAGATGGAACAGAGATTGAGAGATCGTCTAAATCCAATAGTTCGTCAGGCTTCTCCTGCTTATCTTCAACAGGCTGCGGCAGATCTATTTCTAAGAGGATGACTGTTTTGCCTATTTGAAGCTTATCTCCCGACTTTAAACCCTTTTTTCCAAAGGGAAGATCATTCAACGTGACAAAGGGATCGTTGGCTTGATTAATGGCTTGATAATGTTGGTCTGTTAAAGTGATGCGGACAACGATTCCCTGAAAGCCAGCTTCATCGATGGATAGATCGGCCTTTACTTCCTCATTAGCGCCTATGGTGACTAATGGTTGATGAGAAATAATCGTTTTAGGTTCTTTGGGGGAACTGACCGTGAGCTTGATCATGCTCTTCTATTCTCCATCTGGCAGCAGACTGCTGCATCTCGCTTAAATCTTACATCTCTTTACTTTGGAAAGGCGTGTGGTAACCTAGCAAAGGATCAGTCAAAAAGCGCTTGTTTTACCATAAGCGAAGCAGAAGGTCAACAAGATTAGAGTGAAGAGGCGCGGATTTGACGAAAAAATGAGAGAATGGTAAGTATTAAAAATTTAATTAAGATGTTTAAGTTGTTGATTAAATAATATTTTAATGATACTATCTTATTGCATTTTCTCCCTATTACTAGATTTTGCTTGTGCAGAAAAGTAGTGGCAAGTTAAAACAAACCTCTTTTCCAAAACTTGTGGCATTCTTAAGTCTGTTAGTGGTATGGCATAAGAGGTTAGTTTGGAGCATTTTTAGGGAGTCGTGTTTATTATTTTTATGAAAAATTAATCTAGATTTTTTGGGAGAGCCCGTGAAGTCTTTTTTAGCTCTTTTTAAACCAGCACCTTTTCAAAAGGAGATCGCTGACCCAGAAGTTGTGAAGCGTGACTATCATTATTGGCGTATCCGTATCCTCTATTCCATGTTTGTCGGATACGCTCTATTTTATTTCACGCGCAAGAGCTTTACGTTTGCTATGCCGGGGATGATTCAAGATCTTGGCTTTGAAAAGAGTCAGCTTGGCATTTTAGCGAGTGTCTTTGCGATTACCTATGGGATTAGCAAATTTGTTAGCGGCATCATATCTGATCGCTCAAATCCTCGCTATTTCATGGCTGCTGGACTATTTATCACGGGTGTACTCAATATTTTGTTTGGGTCAGTCTCGTCTCTCTCCTTTCTCATCCTTTTTTGGGGTCTCAATGGATGGTTTCAAGGCTTTGGCTGGCCGCCTTGCGCTAAATTTTTAACGCACTGGTATTCTCATTCTGAACGTGGCTCCTGGTGGTCGACATGGAATGTCTCCCATAACATTGGTGCCTTCATCATTCCATGGATTGCAGGCTTTTCTTTGCAATATCTTGGATGGCGCTATGCGATGTATTTTCCTGGTCTAATCTGTATTGCGGGATCCTTTTTCTTGGTGAATCGATTGAGGGATACGCCGCAATCTTTGGGCTTACCGAGTATTGAGAAGTTTCGAAACGACTATCCCGATAATTCTCATAAAGAGGAAAACCAAGAGCAGCTTTCTACGTGGGAGATCCTTGTCGAGCATGTGTTGATGAATCGCTACATCTGGATGTTAGCTTTTGCCTATTTCTTTCTCTATATTGTGCGTACGGGAATTAATGATTGGACGGCGTTGTTTTTAATAGAGAACAAAGGGTATAGTAATCTAGCTGCTAACGGATGCGCCTCGCTATTTGAAGTGGGTGGTTTTTTTGGTAGCTTGTGTGCTGGATGGGCATCTGACCGCCTATTTGGAGCGCGCCGTGGCCCTGTTAACGTGATTTTTGCGATATGCATCCTTGCTGCTGTCCTTTTCTTCTGGTTAGCACCGGCAAGCTGGCCAGTATTAGATTCCATTGCCATGTTTATCCTAGGCTTTGCAATCTTTGGCCCTCAAATGTTAATAGGGGTTGCAACGGCGGAGTTGTCGCATAAACAGGCTGCTGCTACTTCCACGGGATTTGCAGGCACATTTGCCTATATTGGAGCTGCTATCGCTGGCTACCCATTAGGCGTTGTCACTGAACAGTGGGGCTGGTCTGGCTTTTTCATGATGATGCTTGTCAGCAGCGCGATTTCGCTCCTATTTTTGCTCCCACTATGGGGAATTAATGAGCGTTCACGTGCCGTAAAGATCAAATATGCATAAGACTGCTTAACATCCAAGGAGGGGAAGCAGCGTAGATGAGTTGGGTTCCTCTTCATGTTCATTCGCAATACTCTATCTTAGATGCCACCGCATCGATTAAACGTATTGCCGAGCGTGCCAAAGAGATGGGCATGCCAGCGGTGGCTTTGACCGACCATGGTAATCTTTTTGGTGCAGTTGACTTCTATAAGGCCTGTCAAGAGTATTCTATAAAGCCTATTTTAGGTTGTGAGCTCTATGTTGCACCCAAATCACGTCTGCTTAAGCAGCGAGAGCCTGGGCTTCCAGCTGCCTACCATCTAACTCTCTTAGCTAAAAATGCCAAGGGCTATCAAAACCTTTGTAAGCTCTCGTCATTAGGCTATGTCGAAGGTTTTTACTACACGCCTCGGATTGATGAAGAGCTTCTTCTAGCCCATAAAGAGGGGCTAATCTGTCTATCAGGATGCCAAAAAAGTCTGCTGGCAAATGAAATTGTAAAAGGCGATTTAGAGAGCGCTCTAAAGACAATTCGACGCTATAAGGAGTGGTTTGAAGAGGATTATTATTTAGAGATCCAGCGCCATCCCATGAGTGAAGAGGAGATGCAAGCTGCTAACTTCTATCAAGAGAGTTGGTTGTTGCAGCAGCATCAAAGCTTTAGAGAACGTGAAGAGCGTTTAATTAAAGCCTTGGCTGAATTTGGAGCGCAAGAGCAGATCTCGCTCGTTGCCACAAACGATAGTCACTATATCGATCAGGCAGAGTGGCGAGCCCATGAAATTTTGCTAAATATCCAGTCTGGTGAACCATGCCAAATGTGGGAAAAGGATTCGGCTGGCAACCCAAAGTTTAGAGTACCTAACCCAAAGCGCGACACATATCCTTCTGGCAGCTACTACTTTAAATCGCCGCAGGAGATGGTTCAGCTTTTTTCTGACTATCCCCAAGCCTTGCAAGCGACCCTACAGATTGCAGAAAAGTGCCAAGTTGCCATTGATTTTAAAACCAAACACTATCCTGTCTATATTCCTCCAAAACTAGAGGGCAATACCTTTTCTGATGAAGAGCGTAAAAAAGCTGTTGAAGAATATTTATGGCAGCTATGTGAAGAGGGGATTCCAAAACGCTATACGCCGGAGCGACTAGAAAAAGTTAGAGAGCTCTATCCTGACCAAGATCCGATGCAGGTGGTACGTGACCGTTTGCAGATGGAAATGGATGTGATTGCTCCCAAAGATATGTGTGATTATCTCTTAATCGTTTGGGATTTTATCAACTGGGCCAAGCTTCAAGGTATTCCTATGGGCCCTGGGCGAGGGTCTGGGGCTGGATCAATTGTCCTTTATCTGATCGGAATCACCGATATTGAGCCACTGCGCTTCCGTCTCTTCTTCGAGCGCTTCATCAACCCTGAGCGTATCTCTTATCCAGATATTGACGTCGACATCTGCATGGACAGGCGTGGCGAAGTGATTAACTATACGTTAAATAAGTATGGGAAAGAGAACGTTGCACAGATTATCACTTTCGGTACGATGAAAGCCAAAATGGCTGTTAAAGACGTTGGCCGCGTGCTTAATGTGCCGTTAGCTAAAGTAAATAACATTGCTAAGCTGATTCCTGAAGATTTAACCATTACGATTGATAAAGCCTTAGAAAAAGACTACGAGCTTCGCAACCTCTATGAGCAGGATGAAGAGGCTCATCAGCTCATTGACATTGCGCGTAAGCTTGAGGGGTCTATTCGAAACACAGGGATTCATGCAGCCGGTATTATTGTCAGTGGACAGCCGTTAGTTGAACTCATTCCTATCTGTGTGGCTAAAGATTCAGAAATGCCCGTGACACAGTTTTCCATGAAGCCTGTGGAACTAGTCGGCATGCTTAAAATTGACTTTTTGGGCCTCAAAACATTGACCGCTATTCAAACATGTATAGAGGCGATCCAAAAGGCTGGAGGCCCCGCAATCGATTGGGTCAACTTGCCACTCGATGACGCAGCGACTTTTCAACTACTTAACCAAGGAAAAACGCTAGGTGTGTTCCAGTTAGAATCTGGCGGCATGCAGGACTTGGCCAGACAGCTGCATCTGGACAAGTTTGAAGAGATTATTGCTGTAGGCTCGCTCTATCGTCCCGGCCCTATGGACATGATTCCCTCCTTTATCAATCGTAAGCATGGTCGAGAAGAGATTGAAAATGACCATCCTTGGATGAAAGATATCTTGGACGAGACATATGGCATCATGGTCTATCAAGAGCAGGTCATGCAGATCGCTAGCCGTCTAGCCAACTACTCTCTTGGCGAAGGTGATGTGCTGCGTCGTGCCATGGGAAAGAAAGATGCTGCCCAGATGGCTAAAGAGCGAGAAAAGTTTCGAATAGGCGCGCTAGCAAACTCGATCGATGAAACGATCTCCATGCGTATCTTTGATAAAATGGAAAAGTTTGCGGCATATGGCTTTAACAAATCTCATGCTGCTGCCTATGCCTTCCTCTCCTATGTAACCGCTTATATGAAGGCGAACTATCCTAAAGAGTGGATGGCCGCTTTAATGACTTGCGATAGCGCCGACTTAACCAAAGTTGCCAAATTCATTGGTGAAGCTCAGAGCATGGGGATCTCCATTTTGTCTCCCAATGTCAACGAAGCTGGCTCTACTTTTGTCGCGACACCTGCCGGTATTCGCTTTGCGATGTCTGGAATTAAAGGTGTTGGAACAGGCGTTGTCGAAGCAATTGTAAAAGAGCGAGAAAAGCGTGGGCCATTTAAAGGACTCTACGATTTTTTAAGACGTTTAGATAGCTCTAAGGTAGGAAGAAAAGTTGTAGAGAACTTAGTCGATGCGGGTGGATTTGATTTTACAGGATGGTCGCGAGATGCTTTGCGCGAAAGCGTTGAACCAATGTTCGATGCTGCCAACAAAGCTCGAAAAGATGATGCTTCGGGAGTGATGACGCTCTTTGCCAAGATGGGAATGAGTGATGAAGAGCGCTTTGCAAAGCCACCCCAAGCTAAATTTGTTCGTTCGACGTTGGATATGCTTTTAAAAGAAAAAGAGCTCTTAGGGTTTTTCTTGACCGGGCATCCCATGGAGTCTTTTACACCTATCCTACAGCGACTCTCTTGCTTTTCTTTAAGTAAAGTGGAAGAAC
>CAZZJE010000019.1:13158-16224 GCA_964654295.1 uncultured bacterium
TCTTTAGAGCCGCCTTTATTGTAGAAACTGTAGAGACAAGGTTTTCATCTAAATCTCAGCGCAAGTTTGCCATCCTAAAAATTAGCGACGGATTGCACCACTATGAGCTGCCTATCTGGCCAGAGCTTTATGAGCAGAAGAGCCATCTGCTCAAAGAAAATCAGCTGCTCTACGCAGTCTTGCAGGTCGATAAAAAAGAGGAGCCTCTCAAACTGTCCTGCCGCTGGTTTGATGATTTAACGCGAGCTGACGAAGCCATGGTAGAGGCTTGTGACCAAGCGTATGACCGTGCCAAATACCAATCTAACCGCCCTTTTACCCCTAAGAGTGGCGGCCAGGCCAATGGATCGAATGGCACTAAAGCAAATCCTCCAACAAAACCCTCTAGCCAGGAGCCTGCTTCCGCTATGTCTAAGCTTGTCATTACTTTAAATGCAGATCAAACACGCCTGAGTGAAATCTTGGTTTTGAAAGAGTGTTTCAGCAACCATCGTGGCTCGACTTCTGTCGCTATCGATTTTTTAGCTGGAGAACAGCTTCTTGCAACCGTACAGATCTCCGCTTCCTGGGGTGTCACACCTTCGCCTAATCTCTTCGAAGCGATTAAACAACTCCCCTCTTTTGTAGAGTTGAGCCATTCATGAGCCATCTAAAGGGGACGAGGAACTTTTGCTAAAACGAGCCCCCTAGAACGGCCTGTTTCACGGTCTATCGAACGAATGCTTTTATAGAAGTTCTTCAAAGGAACCCAAACAGGCGGATATTTGTAACGAGCCACATCCATAAGTAACACCCGATCCGTATTTTCATGATAGGCTCCGATAGGAGAGAAGTGACCGACACCTTTCTGTCCCATTCCTTGACGATAATAATTAGCTATTAAGACTGCACGAGGAGTCTTCATCGCTTTCTTGATAATTTCACGCACCTGATCTTCCGTAAGCCCTTCAGCATACATCACCTGGCTCTCTACGCCATAGATTCGAAAGACTTGGGAGACCTCTTCCATCGTCATTCCAGAGAATTGGACCGACTCGGGTGAACGGATCGCTCGCACCTGAGGAGTAAAAAACTCCTGCTGGGTAAATAGGCTAAAGCTACTAAAACGGGAAATAGAAGGGCGCTCAATATTAAGTGCATTAAGAGTCATTACTGTAGTAGCAACCGCACAATAAGTCGCGATCTCTTGAGTGACAAAATTTTCAGCTAGAGACCAAAAGTTATCTCGATATTGACTCGTTAATAGCAGCTCTTGGCCTTCAGGAGAGGAGAAATAGATCAGTTGAGCCGCCTCTTGGGGAGCGGGATCATAAACTGTTTTTTCAGAATAAACGAGAGCTTCTACCGCTCCACGTGCCATTCCATCTCCAACTGGACCAATTAATGCTGCTTGCGCAATTGCTAAATAAATAGTTGTTTTCCACTGCCACATATATATAATATAGTAAAATTTTTTATAATTATTTTAATTTATTGAAATTAAGAAATAATAAAGGGTTAATAAAATAATATTTATAAGGTGTTGTTTTCAACCAGCTCAAGAAAGTCTATAACATTGACATAAGAAGGGCTTTCCTCTAGACTCTTTCACTTAATCATGCGAGGGAGGCGTCTATGTGGAAAAGGATAAGCAGCTGGCTAGGTCTGCTCAGCGCTGCAATCATGCTAACGACTATGCCTGTAGAGGCTGCTTATACGATTTGGCGAGGATCCATTATCGATAGCGATGATATCCCCACGTTTTCAATTGATACGCATTATGCAATTGCTTACGAAGCGTTTGAGTGTGGCGAGTGGCGCGAAGCAGCCAAACATTTTAGAATCGTTTCGATTCATGGCAACGATTTTGAATATGCGTCAGATAGTCGCTATTTTGAGGGTGTCGCTCTCTTTGAAGCCCAAGAATATGATCGTGCGAATGAGGCATTTTCCTCTTATTTAAAATCTTGCGGCAACCCTCAGTATCATCAAGATTCCCTCATCAATAAATATTGGATTGCGGAAAAATTTCGCTGTGGCGCTCGTAAGCATATGTTTGGAACAAAATATCTGCCTTGCTGGGCAACGGCTTATGAAGAGGCTGTAGAGATCTATGACCAGGTTGTATGCGCTCTGCCTAACCATGAAATTGCGGCTTTTGCTCTCGATGCCAAAGCGCGGATGTTATGGGTGATTCGAGACTACCGTGGAGCGATTGAATCGTATCAAACGATTATACGCCGCTTTCCAAAACATGAGTTGGCACCCGAAAGCTATCTTGCCATTAGCCGAGTTTACTATAGCCAAGCCTGCTACGAATTCCAAAATCCTGATATCTTAGCGTTTGCTCAGCTGAACTTAAGAAAGTTTACAGCCGATTTCCCTCAAGATGAGCGCGTCTGCTTAGCCGAAGAGATCACTCAAGGAATTAAAGAGCTCTATGCGACCGGTCTCTATAATACAGGGCTCTTTTACAAACGGATCTGTGAGCCAAATGCCGCTGCCATCTATTTCTATCACACAATCGATCGATTCCCTGACACATGCACCGCTCAAAAGGCCTATTGCCATTTGGACAGACTTGGTTATCCAGCCGATTTAGCCGCTCCCGGGGAAAAAGAGAGCAAAGAGAGTAAGGTTGGAGAGGATTTTCAGCTGAACGATGGAGCTGAGGCAGACGACGGGGAAGAGAATTATAATTTTTCGTAGAATGCAAAACGTTTTAGTAGGTAAGGGACAGGTTTACACCTGCCCCTATAGAGACAATTGCAAAATTCAAGAAAACAAGGGACGTCAAGGACCAAATAGACACCAGAAAATTGCAAAAACCTCCTAAAGCTAATGTGGGTAGGGGTGTTTTTATTGTCTCTTTCGTCTTTGTAGTCCTTTTTGTCCCTTTTTTTAATTTTGCAATTGTCTCTATAGAGCGGCGACAAGTCGCCGCACTCAGAAACAGCTTTACGAGCTGTCCAGCGCCCTGTTAGTAAAACTCCTCCTGCAAGAACAAGTCGCCGCAATCCACTCAATCTAAAATGATCTATTAAAATTTTACTTTCCAAAAAAGATATTTTGCACCACGATCAGATC
>CAZZJE010000020.1:0-15587 GCA_964654295.1 uncultured bacterium
GTTTTTATAAATAAGATTGATGCTTAGATAAGATTTTGGATTTAAAAGATTTTTTTTGAGTTAAAATTCATTGTAAAATGGCTTCTTGAGACTCTTTGCTATGGGTGATTGAATAAATAAAAAAAGTGCTCAACTTAAATTCGTTGCTTGGCAGCCGTTTGCTATCAGCTTGTGCGTAGATGATTCCCTTGTCAAAAGCTAATGAGGCATAGGCAATTCCAGATGCTAAACACCCTCTGACTTTTGTTTCTAAATCGACTAAAGGTAGCTTTTCTGCAACGAGCAGGGCTTTTTGATAAGAACTAGAGAGCGTAAAATCATTTTCATTTGAAAAAAGATTGCTCAATTTGATCTTTTTGGAGGTGCTAGTTTCCAAATTAGTATTTACAATCTGTTTGGCTGTGGAGTGAACGGATCGGTTAAATTTAGGGTTTAATGTAACTCTCTGTTTTGCTAGGTGGTTTGGCAGTAGGAGAGGATGGTTAGCTAAGTAATACTCTAACAGCTTCGCCTCGGTTAACCCCATAATAGGGGGCTGAATCTTATATTTAGAAAATAGCTGTCGCTGCTCCTCAACGGCACTATCAGGAACGACAACACTGAAAAGATTATAGCCTGCTATTTTATTTCTAAAATCATACTGGCAATAAGAAATCGATCTTCCAAAGCTAACCCAATAATCTAGCCTATCGCTCAATTGATGCTTGGGGTTTTCAGGTCTAAAGCTATTATAAATATATTTCTCTTTCCTCCAAGCGATGCTATCAGGCAAAGCAACGGATGGCGGCCCATATTGCAACGCAAGAGAAGTGGATGCAAACGTGCCTGAAAATTTCGATGTTTCACTATTCATTTCCAGAATGTCTTGAGATAAAAAGAACTCAGGAAGAGTTAATCGAATTTTAAATGAGGTCTTAATGCCATGATAAAATTTGGGTAACTGCACCTCTTGGCCATTATGTAGCTTTTGCAAAAGCTCTTGGCAGCGAGAAAATAGATGGTTTAAGTTTAATATTAACTCGTTATCACTGACTTGGGAAAAATAGGGGTCTTGTAGCTTCAGAAGCGGACCTTTGAGATTGCAAAGGTCTTTGCTTATAAAAGAGCTAAGCTGTTTTAAAATCTGTGAAACACTCTCCCACTTTTGCTGAACAAATCTGCCCTTACGCCCCACGGTATAGAGATAAGGCAAAATCTCTTGTCTGAAGGCGTGGGCCTCCGCTTCTGTTGGAACATCTATCAAATGGGCATACCGAGCAAGTTTGCCTTTTTCTTCTACCGATAAAGATTGGATGCTGCTTTTGTAGATCTCTTTTGAAATCAACTCTCTGATTTTTTCACTATCGGGAATCTTTGCCAAATGGGCACTCAAATAGTAGAAATAGAGAACATCCTCATGCGTTACCTGGCGCACTTTGTCAATGATCTTCCTATTGACTTCCTTTAAAGAGCCAAAAAGAAATTGAATGTTTAAAGAGTCAGCCCCCTCATCTTCTGAATCAGTAAAGATGGTGTGCATGTTTGACAATTGACTAGAGTCAGCGAACAAAAGATTTAAAATCTCTTGGGGAGAATAGAGGTGAGAGGCGATCCAGAGTGATGGGTTGATGTCAAGCAAACTATCTGTATAGACTTCATATGATTTACGTGTCTTTCCTAGTGCGTTCTTCGTAACGCGCTCAATTTCAATTAAGCTATCACTCTCCGCCGGAACGCTCTTTTGGCTTGAGAGTGTCACAGCCTGTGTTGGAGAAATGGCACATTGTTTAGTATAAGAAAAAGCGGTCGGAACTATCATAAACCTTAAAGAGTCGCTGTCTAAAGATTAGCGCTTCAGTTTATATTTTAGAAACATAAAAGCGATTCCCATATTCGCCGCTCCTTGGCATCAAAGAAGATTTCAATTTAATCACACGTGTAATAAAGCTTGAAATAGACTCAAAAGCAACGCTAGAGTAGCTGATATGAGCTAGTCATGCTAGGTGAACTGCTTCCTTCGCTATCGAAAACGCTCTCCCAGCAGGGGCTTCCTAAAGAGACAAAATTTTCAACGAAAGGATCTCCTCCGCTATGCTTTTCAGTCCACGCATTTCCTTCATACGATCTAATTAGTAAAGAATTTAATGGAGAGCTTGGCTCATCATGTGTAGACGTTGAGCTTTGCTGATACTGATTTTGCATTAACAATTTGGCCTCCAGCTGCTTCTCCTTTTCTGCTGCTAACTCACTCCAAGAGGGAATGACTTTTGGCTTTATTAGGGAAAATTTATCAAGCAGTGGCCAATGTTTAGGAATAAAATGAGGCTGGCGCCCTTCAAGATAGAGCTTCTCTAGTTGATGCGACGCAGCAGAGTTTTGGAATGCTACTGCTTCTCTTGGAAAAAGAGTCGATAACTTTTTAAGAGTCTCTTGCTGAGTAGGATCGATATTATTAATTTTGGAAATGTAGGTTGCCTTAGTAAAAAAGGGCTTTTCAAAGGCGGAATTGCTACTGAAGAATTTTATATTTGCCCAATCCATCAACAACTCTACACACGTTGAATTATGGATACAGGAGGCGCAAGTTCCACATCCAATATCATAATAAACCATTCCTGTAGCATTGTGACAAATTTCAGAGGATTGATTTTGAGCAGCAAACCCTTCGATAGCTTGTGAGAAATAAAAAGTTAAAGAGTTAGAAACGATGTCGGAATAGTGGCTAGAAAAAGTTGGAATTAGCCCATAGGAATTATTAGCTTGTACGGATTGATAGTTTAGTTTGTATTTGGAAAGTTGAACTTCATATCCACCTTTTAATAAATTTAACCGTTGAATGACCGAATCTTTCCACTCTCTTAAGACATCTAAACGTTCATTGATAGGGAATGACTTTAGTAAAGCAATATCATCTGTCCAATCTTGGTTTTTCAATAAACCATCAACCAATTCAAGCGCTTCATTAAGAATATTTTTGACAGAAGGGCCTCCATCAAATTGAGTCGTATCGACATTTTTATACAGGATGGGATAGGCTGCCTGACGCATACGTCGGCCAAAATCGGCATCCTTCTCATCATCCATGAGAGGCAAGACTTTAAATAGTCGGATGCGCTCTTTAATTTCCAGAGTATCTCTTACTTTGCTCGCTGTTTCAATTAACAGCTCTTTAGATGGAAAGTTGCGAGTTTTCAAAAACTGGTCGTAATAAGCAGCTCCATAGATAAGTGCTAGAAAAGTCTTTGCCGAATCACCAGGAAATTTTAAGCTATTTGGATTGTCAAGAAGCCGTTTGGCAAGATCTTGTATAGCAGCAGAACGGATCCATAATTCTCTGTCATCAGTAAATGCTGAGTCCATAAGAACTTGGATTTTATGCGGCTTTACAGGCTTTAAGTCAGGAGCACGGGGGCGCTTCTTACTAGCTGGTGGCGCAAAAATGCTTGAAGAAGAACTGGAAGAAGAGGAACTGATGGAAGACATGCTTAATACCTAACCTTAGGGTAGCAAATAGTTGTGAGATGTTTTACGAATTTCGTCAGCCTCGCTGCCTGCAAGCAATGAAGTTAACGGAGTATTAGGTAATAATCTTGGCAAAGCCGTTCTACCTGTTTCGTTACTGCTAAAATAGCGGCGAGTCATCGCTTTGCCTATTTCACGAGCAAACTCAGCACATATTTTAACGCGCTCGTTAGAAACAGGTTGCTGTAAAAAATAGTTGAAGAGCTGATCGCGCTCCTCCTGCTCCAGATTCTGTAACATTTGCCACAGAACAACCGGTTCATTGGGATTTCTACGTACATTACGGCCGTGAGCTTCGCCTTTATCAAAAGTGTTATGATTTAAGCGGACAGCGTAAGTCGATCTCGAAGGCGTACTAAACCGGATGTCTACATAATCTTTAAAGACAAAATCATAATCCGGAGGAAGGGGTTGCACACTTAAGATTTCTATTATCAATAGACTCAGAAAAACTTCTAAGCTGTCTCCCATCGTATACTCTAAATCCTCTAATAGCTTGGCAAGATTGCTATTAGCATTTTTCTTGCTCTTTATCTTACTTAAGAATGCGGAAGCCGATTCAAACAGCCATGTTTGAACGTTCATAAAATTGAACGTAACAAAGGGGTTATAACCCACAACTTCTCCGTCAGGGATTGTGTGTTTAGGCATGTCATCCCACAAATGTCTCAGAGGAGATGGAAAATTAATCTTTGGAAATAGTATTTTAGCTGATTCGTAGCGAGCTTTTCTACTGTTATAAGTTGACCTTAACTCGCCTTTTAAGCCTTCATCAGAAGGTTCCATTCGTAAGGGAAGCGGATGGGTTAAAACACCCTCTATGATGGCTTGGCGAGCTAATTTAGGGCGGTCTATACAAACTAGCATAAATTGAGGCAAAGAAAATTCAGGAGGTAGTGTCATGTTTCCATGAGCATTGATACGTCCAGCTGTGTCGCAATAAATAATGCCTCCATCTCCAATACAATTTTTTGTGAAGTTTGAATTGGACGCTCCATAGACATTCTTGAAAAAGGCTTCTGAAAGTGTTGGAGAGTTTTTCGACCAGCAAATCTCTTTAACACGGTTAAGGACTGATCCATTTACTTCAGACATGAGCTTTTCTATCAGCGAGTGCTCAAACGGTATAGGAAGACTTTTTTGACTCTTTGTAGACGATGTTCCCTTGCTTTTTTTGGTACTTTTAGATGTTCCCTTGCTTTTTTTGGCTTTTTTAGAAGCTTTTGAGCTTGCCGTTTTAGACAAAGCTGAAGAAGGCGTTACTGTAGTTGTAGTAGATGTTACTGTAGTCGTGGTAGATGTTGTGGAACTAGGCGAAACCATGTTTGGGGGAGGCCGAAAAATAGCTGCAGGATTGACTGTTCCCGGCATAGGCGGCGGAGCCATGTTGCTGCTTTGCATAGCAGAAGTTTGAGTTGCACTAGAACTTCCACTCTTCCTTTTACGGCTGGCTGTCTGCTTAGGTGTTGGAGCTTGTGCTTTATTAACGGTAGCTACTGGTTGTGGAGCCACGGCAGCAACTGGTGCTGTAGTCGTCGGGGCATTGGGGTTGAGCCTCTTGATTTCATTTGGAAGATGTGCAGGAACAAATAGAGCAAAATATCTCAATAGATGATTTAAAATCCTTAGTTCTCTAAGGTCTAAGACAGGAATAGTAGAGTTTATCTTATTCTCCTGTTGTTTAACAAACGAAGGTAGAACGGCAATAGCAGCCAGATTATAGGCTGCAACTTGATTGTTCAAATCAACTCGCTTGACGGCAATGCCATCCTTAAAACCTATCCAAAACTCATCTTTGTATAAAGAATAGGGCTGCGTTCCAGAAGAGAAGAAGTTAAGGATATGACTAGGCTTTCTCCATTCAACTGCAAAATTAAAGCATAAGGTCGGCGGCCCATAATTGGACTCAAAGCTTGTGCTGACAAAAGCTCCTTCAAAGAGTGCTTTCAAACTGTCAAAGATATCCAGTTCAAAAATAGATGAATGAACTGTTTTAAGGTGAAGGTTTCCTGATAATGTGCCATGGTAGTATTTGGGCAGCTGGATCTCTTTTCCCTTACTAAGCATGTCTTGAAAAGCGTTTAAAATCAATTGTAGGTGCTTGGCTGCAGCGACGATTTCGTTTTCCTGGTAAGAGAGATAATTGCTGCTACCAGGTAAAATTGTTGTAGTTAAGGTGTCTAAGTCGTTTTTTAAGGGGTTAAAAAATTGTGAAGTGCTACCTTTATCCCAAATATCGCCTAAGCAATTGATCATCGCATTTAATATAAATGGAACACTATGCCAGCTATCTCTATATGCATTTCCTTCTCGGACAACACGATACAATAAGGGCTTGATCGCTTCTCTAAACTTGTTTGCCTCTTCTTCGTTTGGATATGTGATTAGATTAGCGAAGCGTACAACTTGGCATTTTTCTTCTAAGGAAAGCTTTTTGACGATTTCTTGAATCGCTTTACTAATCGCCTCAGCTGTCCTCTTAACAAATAGGTTTTCAAAATGACTTAATCGTTTTGCTAAAATCGCATGTTGTAATTGATATAGAAAAAATATCTTCCGATAAGAGCCTTTTTTGCTAAAATCCTGTTTAAGCAGATCTTCTATCACCCCAAAAAGCAGATTTAAATGTGATTGAGTTGTTTGATCTGGCTGAGAAGGGTCGGAAAAAATCTCTTTTAACATTTCAAAGGTTTGATTGTCTCTAACATCACCAAATAATTTATCAATGAGAGATTGTGGAGAACATAAGCTAGGAGCATGCCAAAGTTCTGGTTCATCAGTCAGTAATCGGTCAGATTGCACCTGGTAAGAGCGTCTCTCTAAACGGGAAGCGGGAGATACTCCTCCTTGAATCACTCCATTTGCCCACTGGCTGCCTTGGAGAGCTGCAGGCATAGGAGGTAAAGTTGTAGCAGCTGAACTTTGCTGCCCACTCTGCTGGCTTGTAAAGAATCCAGAAGAATTTCCAATGTTAAGAGAAGCTGTTTGTGAACTCATAAAATACTATAGGCTGTTTATTTCGAAATCTAGTCTTTAAATATTAAAAAATGATAAAGATTACACTTTTTGTTAGGTTGGTTTTATTTTTTTAAATTTAAAATGCAAAGTTCCTGAGAATCAAAATTTTTGAGAATGTCTTCTTTTTTACGCCCTCTTAATGAATCTAGTAAGACGTTGTTTGGTAAATTTTGAAAGAAATAGAATTGATTTTTATAGAAGTAGCGCTTTTTAATTCCCTTTGCTATGCTATCTAAATGTCGAATAAATAAATTAACGCGCTCCTGAGATTTTTTATTTCCTAAGATGTTATTAGGAATAAATTTTTCTTTTGTAAGCATCGCTTTGCAAGCAACCTTTTCCGGAACACTCAATGACTCATAAATTTGTTTGGCAATAAGGGGTTCATTAGGTACTAAACGCAGGTTATATCCATCGGGATCGCATAAATCAAAGCTGTTATGGGAAATCATGATTTTCTTATCCCCATCATACAGAAATTGCAAATACCCTGGAACTAATGGCTTAGGCTCGTTAATGATTTCAAGAGTGCCAAGAGTGATTAAATTAAATGCCAAAAGCCTAAACAGAATTCTAAGAGCCAGAGGATGGTTTGTTTCTAAGCCCTTTTTAATCCATAAATTGGATGGTAAAGCACAATTTTCTAAGACACGATGTGTTATCTCAAATAATAGGGATTGTATCAATTTAGAATTGAACATTAATTCAGGTTGATAACCCGTTTGCGAAAGTAGTGATAAATTTGTGCCATTTTCATTTAGATTAATCCACGTCGATTTTAAAATTGGACAATCTTTAGACAGATCCGGAAAATATTGGGTGGTTTGCGCCAGAAGTTCTAGCCTTGCTTTGTAAATTTTGCTGCGTTTTGCCTCTATGGCTGCTTTTCTTTCTGCAGAGGCTGGCTTCAGCTCCTCTCTTGTCAAAATCTTATAGATTCCCCTTGTCTGCATAGAAGCTTTTGATAAATCGAATATTTTCTGGTTGAAACAAAAACCTGCGGTAAGTGCGCCGATACATAAATTTGGTCTAAAGTTTTTATTTAAATTCTCTATAGTGACAAGGCCTGGATCTGTCGCTAAGTGTTGTATAAATAGATGGTTAAGGTTGTTGGAATTATAAAATGGTGAGCTTTCAATGCCCCTTTTTAACCCTCCTCCTTTGTCAATATAAGGATAGAGGAAATGTTCCATTTTTGTCTGAGCTTGTAAAACTGTTACTTGCTGCTGAGTTGCCCCTGCTAATGGTTGAGTTGACATGGAAGTAACAGAGAGCAGAGGTGCGCTTGATGAGGAGGTAGCTGGCAAGGGTTGGCTTCCGGGAGTTGGTGTAGGCATAGTCGATGGCATAGCAGGCGCTGTTTGTTGAACTGATGGCGGGATAGTCTGCTGCTGTTGGCGTGCTGGTAAATTTAACTTTATCGCTATTGCATTAAGAGTAAACCTCTTTTCAGGCGTTATAGTCGGGTCTGGATTTTTAGTGATAGAATCAAGCCAATACCTCTCTTCAGGTAATAAGCTTGGATGTGACAAGAGGCCAATCAGCTGCTCCTTTAAAGCAGGTGTTAAAGATGGTTGTTGAGCAATGCATGTGAGGTGATGAGCAACTTGAGATGGGTGAAGGGACAAAACGGAGGGAGGGCTGGGGAGTTGTTGATGAGGCTGCTGTTGCAACGATGTTAAACGTGTCCGTTTCGCTGGATCTTTTTGAGAGAACTTTCTCGTTGTTCCATAATGCAGAGGGATACTCAAACGATACATTCTTTTCAAATAAATCAAGATCGACAACTCAGTCATATCCATAATAGGAATGTCAATGTTGTTGTCATGAAAAATTTTTAGCTGCTGAGAGGCAGCTTCACTATCTTTAACGGCTATAGCGCAAAGGTTATATTTTGCAATCTTATTGTTTATGTCGTATTGAGCTAAAGCGATTCCCTTCTTGAACCCAATCCATTTTTCTTCTGGATAGATCGCCTTGCATCCTGTATCTGTGGCATTAAAATAATTGAGAACTTCTTTGGCTAGACGCCACTCTATAAAAGCAGGCAAAGCCAAAGCGGGCGGGCAATAGAGTGGTTCACATACTGTGGAGACAAAAGCACCCGAGTAGTTTGCTCCGCTCTCTTCTTTAGCGCAAACATCTTCTAAAAAATAGCTGGCGGAAATGATGTCAGAAGAGGAGTTTGGTCTGAATTTGTTGCTAACTCCATGAAAATACTTCGGTAAGTGGTGCTCTTTGCCATTAGCTAAGTCTACAAGAATTAAACTCAGCCTCTCCAACAAACTATTAATCTGCGAGAAAATATATTCATCAGATGGTTTATATGACTTAATTAAATGTTCGTTTAATGTTGAGAAATAGGGGCTTTTAGTTTTATTTTGTTGTAAATCTTTTAAGATCAGAATGAATTGCCTAATTGTCTGTTGAACACTATGCCAACAGCCAGTATAGCAACTGTTTAAAGCTGGACGGACTTCTTGGTAAAGATGAGGATAGAGCATCTGTCTAAACTCATTCGCGGCCTCTTCACTCGGTATATCTAATAAATCTGCATAACGGGCGACTTGACAAAGCTCTTCCATAGAATTTTTTGTCACAAGGCATGAGATCAATTTAGGCATGATGACATTCGAAATCATTGAGCAAAAATCGCCTAACTCTCGAGCAATAAGTGTAGAAGAGATGGCTTTTTTTGCACGAAGCGCTTGCAACAAATAATAGAAATAAAAAAGCTCATCGTAACAAATATTTTTCTGCTGCGCATTGATAAGGAGCACATAATTTGCTAAGACTCCTTTAAAATGCGTGATAGTAAAAAAAGAGGGCTCTGTTCCATCAGCGGGAAAGAGATCTAGAACCTTCTGGAGGCTGGCTTCATCGGGAGCTGAGAAGTTAAATAAAAGTGTTAAGAGTCGTGTTGGTGCAATTTGATCCGCTTTAGGATGCCAAAGCTCTGGTCTCTCTTGCAACAAAGAGTCTGTAATCTTCTCATATCGATGGCGATCTTGGCGTTTGATTTTACGGCTGCTAGTAGATCCTGTTGCTTGTGCTGTAGCCCCAGATTGTATCACGGGATGAGGAGTAAATCCCATAAGATTGGGAGAGGGGGGGATTGTCTGCGGCTGCATTACTTGAGGAAAAAGCGGGAAATGTGCAGCTTGAGAATTTACAGGAAAAGACATATCAGCTCATTTTTTCAGTTAAAATAAGATTTAGTTTGAAAGTGTGTAATTTAATGAGATTTTGTTAAAATTTTATAAAGAAATTAGAAATACAGAAGTTTGCTTATTAAATGTGATGGTAGCAATAAAATTCGAACGGATCAATAAGAAATTTCCCTTAAACCGGAAAACAAAATAAACGCTTGAGACAGCTTTTGGAGTTCGGCGACAAGTCGCCGTATTCTCTAGAGATTGTATGTTTTTTAATGAGTTTTCCCACAGTTCCCTTCATCCTGCGCTTCGCTCCGGATTTGATCACTGTGGGCTAACTTTAGTCGTTCTCTCTTCGTTCGGACTCTAGAACATCTTTTGCAAAAGCTTTGGTAAGTAGCTAGCTCGTAGAGCGTCTGGAGATAGCCCGTAGTGACAGAATTCGGAGCGAAGCGAAGGATGAAGGGAACTACGGGTAAGAGGGGTTACAAATAATCAGGGCCCGTAGGGCGATTCAATAGTGTCCTCAGTATCCTCTGGATAAAAATACTGAGAAACGTACAATTTCCAAGTCTCGACAAGTCGAAGCGCGAGCAAAAAGCGGCGACAAGCGCCGCCTTAGCTTATTAGGTGGTATGCGCTAAGAAGTCGCAAATTTCAGGTACATTGATTTCAAGCGGCCAAGGAATTTGCTCCTGCTCAGGAAGAGCTAACAGCTGCCCGCTAAACTTGCCACTATCTAACGATAGGTAATCTGGCACTGTGCGGTTTGGGTTTTCCATGGCAGCGACAATCGCCTTCATTTCACGAGATCCCTCTTTCACAGAGATCACCATCCCCGGGCGAACGAGGAAAGAGCGGCGGTCAACCTTCTTGCCATCAACTAAAATATGGCCATGGGAGACAAGCTGCTGAGCAGCGAAGATCGTGCTGCCAAACTTAAGGCGGTAGACAAGATTGTCTAAGCGGGATTCAAGCAGCTGAACAAAGAGAGTTGCTGTATTGCCTGTTTTGTTCAAAGCTTTTTTGTAAGAAGAGACGAGCTGCTTTTCGCTCAACATGCCATAAACAGCTTTAAGCTTCTGCTTCTCATCGAGAAGTTGACCATAGTCTGATTTTTTGCGTCTGCGTGCACCATGAACACCAGGAGGGTTTGATTTATGCAGAAGCGGGTTGCGTGCACGACCGAAAATGTTAACGCCAAATCGGCGGGCGATGCGGTTTTTTTTGCCGGTATAACGAGCCATGAATGTTCCAATCCCTTGAGTTGAATCGGTTGATATCTCCGCAGCCCTTTAGTATGTAGATGGAGCACACAGAGACATGTGTAAGTTGAAGTGATTATTAACAACAAGGCACTAGTATCCCACACTGATTATTTTTTTGCAATTGATCCAAACAATTTTTCTCGATCCAACCATCTCCAGCTCTATCGTTATTTACCCTTGCCCAAAATAGAAGAGCACCCTAATTTAAGGTTTATTTGACCAAAGGTCACTGTGAAATAGCGCAGGGCATTATGCTAGAAAAAGATCACCCTATCCTTAAAATGAGCAAAGAGGAAATTCTCTACCAGCTGCTCAAAAAAGAATATGGCTACTATCAGACCATTCTTGAGCTGACACGCCAAGAGCATCAAAGGCTGGAGTCGGGATGCACCTTAGAAGAGCTCGATCCTTTCTTAAGAAAAAAACGTCTTCTTTTAGGCTGCATCCATGAAATTGAAACAGCCTCTACGCCTTTAAAACGCTATTGGCAACAAAAGCTGCAGAGACATGACTCCATGTCCCAATTAATCCAACAGCAGCTGGGCGCCTTAACGCTTCTACTCAAAGATATCCTTCAGCTCGACGCCATTACACAAAGAAAAGCAGAGAGGCATTTAGCTCTGCTAAAAAGTCAATCCTCTATCATCCCTCCTCAACCTCGCAATCACCCCTCCTCTCAAGGTTCCGACTATGAGGGATGATTCAGAAATGGTTCGCCTGCGTGAGGCTGTTAATCAGGTATCGGCAAGCAAAACCACAGAAGAGAAGCTTGCCACGCTCTTAAAAGCCTTTGAGCTCTTTAACCAGGAAACTAGCCGTCTAGAAGCGGCATATGCAGCCCTACAAAAACAGTTTCATGACGTTAACTCAGAGCTGGAAAAGACCAACTCTGCGCTGCAAGATAAAGTAACAGAATTAGACTCCTTAAGCTCCTATCTACACAGCATCTTAAGCAACATCACTCAAGGTCTACTCTTCATTGATATGAAAGGAATTGTCAGAACCTACAACCCAGCTGCCGAAACCATTCTAGATGTTGCCGCCCAACGCGTCCTAGCACGACCCTTCTGGGAGCAGTTTCCAGATGATTTCTTTGGTTTTTCTGTTAAAGAAATTTTATCTAGCCATCGTCCCCTTGCCTCCACCTCCTCCATCATTAAGCTTTCCGAGGGAGGCAATCGGGAAGTAGAAGTTGAGATGACCTTTGTCAATCCACCCGAAGAAGAGGATGGAGTAAAAGAGCGAAATAGAGGGCAAGCGCAAGGTCTCATCTTACTCATTCGTGACATCACCGAAATTAGGCGCTTGCAGCAGATCGCAAGCCGAAATGATCGTCTAAAAGAGTTGGGCGAGATGGCAGCTAGAATGGCGCATGAGATTCGAAATCCTTTAGGAGGTGTTAAAGGGTTTGCGCTATTATTAGAGCGTGATTTGATCGATCTACCAGACCAAAAACAGATGGCTGCCTATATTGTCGAAGGAACCGAAATCATCAACCAACTTGTTTCCAATATTTTAAATTATGCCAGGCCTCTTCAACTTGAACTGACTCCCATAGACTTTACAAAACTCTTTGAGGAGCTAAAAAAGCATTTTCTAGCTACTTATAAAGTTGATTCACAGATTCAAATTAAAACTTCCGTGCAGCCGATGCACACCCCTGTCCTTTTAGATGAACATGGATTTCACCTGGCGCTTTTGAATTTAATGCTCAATGGAATTCAAGCGATGCCGGAAGGAGGCCTCTTATCGTTAAATGCGCAACAGCGTCTTGGTGAAACAATCATTACAGTCAGTGACACCGGAATAGGAATTGCTCCCGAAAATCGAGATAAGCTATTTTCGCCTTTTTTCACGACTAAAGTGGATGGCAACGGCTTTGGTTTGGCCGAAGTTTATAAAATTGTTCAAGCCCATGGTGGAGTCATTGAAGTAGAGTCTCAAATTGGAAAAGGAACCACATTTAGTATCAAAATTCCTATTAAAACTTAAGGCGAGATCAAACTTGTTGAGGAGCACAAAAATGACGATTGAAAAAGTTTTAGTGGTAGATGACGAGGCTTTGGTTCGCAACTTCCTTACCGAAACTTTACGGAGAAAACATCTAGACGTAACCATCGCAGACAATGGAACAAAAGCGTGCCACCTACTTAAAGACAACAGTTATGATCTTGTCATTACTGATATGAAAATGCCCGATATGACGGGGTTGGATGTCTTACGCAGGGCCAAAGAGCTTGCTCCTGCAACCGTTGTCATTGTGATTACGGCTTTTGGTAGCATCGAAAATGCTGTCGAAGCGATGCGTTTAGGGGCATTTAACTATCTCATCAAACCCTTTTCTCCCGATACAATTGAAGCGATTATTGAAAAAGCAAACGAGCATTTAGCCCTTTTGCAAGAGAATCAATTTCTACGTCAGCAGGTCTCCGATCTCAATGGCTCTGGCAAAAGCAACTTTAATATGATTGCCTATAGCCCTGTCTTAAAGAAAATTTTAGAGCATGTGCAGCAGATCGCTAAAAGCAATGCTAACGTATTTATTACGGGGGAATCAGGAACGGGGAAAGAGGTTATTGCACAAGCGATCCATCACTACTCCATGCGAGCCCAGCAGCCTTTTATTAAAGTCAATTGCGCAGCCATCCCTGAAACACTAATCGAATCAGAATTCTTCGGTCATGAAAAAGGAGCCTTTACAGGTGCTAGCGCCAGACGCTTGGGGCGTTTCGAGCTAGCTAACATGGGAACGCTTCTACTCGATGAGATCACGGAAGTTCCTCTTGGCTTACAAGCGAAACTGTTGCGAGCCATTCAAGAACAGGAGTTTGAACGTGTTGGTGGAACTAAAGTTGTCAAAGTTGACGTGCGCATCGTCTCTACATCCAACCGCGACGTTCAGCAAGCGATTCGCGATAAGGTGTTGCGAGAAGATCTCTATTATCGACTCAACGTTGTCCCCATTCATCTACCTCCTCTTAGAGAGCGCATCGAAGATATTATTCCTCTTGCTGACCATTTCATCAGAAAATTTTGTACGGAAAATCATCGAGAGCTAAAAATTCTTTCTGAACAAGCCAAAAGAAATCTAATGCGCTATCCATGGCCTGGAAATGTGCGAGAGCTGGCTAATGTGATCGAACGGGCTGTTGTCATGGATAATCGCGCAGAAATAGGCAGTGAACATCTCTATTTAAACGAATCGGCTGCACGCAAGCTGATTCCTGCTTCCGTTCAAACAGGTGAGGAGAAGGAACCAGTCGTTGCTCTTCCTATAGGTATGACGCTGCAAGAGTTAGAAAAACGCTTGATTATAGAGACATTAGCTAAGTATAACAGTCGAGTGAAAACAGCAGAGATCTTGGGGATAAGTGTCCGCACGCTGCGCAACAGGCTTCAAGATTACAACATTCAAGATAAGCGTGAAGAGATAGAGTGAGGAGCCATGACTAGATCTCAAGGATCGCCCCGCCAGCCTCTGATGATAGCAGTGGGAGGTGGAAAAGGTGGCGTGGGAAAATCGATGGTCTGCTCAAATTTTGCTGTTCAATATGCCCAAGCTGGCCTGCAGGTCATTGCGATTGACCTTGATGTCGGCGCTGCCAACCTGCATACAATTTTTGGATTAAGGCAGCCACCGAAAGGTCTGGCTGACTATCTCACACATTCTAACCGCAGTTTAACCGATTATCTCGTGCAAACGTCCCTACCAAATTTAAAACTCATTACAGGCAGTGGATTTGTCCCCGAGCTAGCTAACTTATCCCATGAACATAAGCTGCGTCTAATCACCGAAGCAAAACGGCTGCCAGCTGATCTCGTGCTCTTAGACTTAGGCGCAGGCAGTGCTCTCAATACGATCGATTTCTTTTCGATGACACACGCAGGCATCGTCGTCACCACCCCTGAACCGACTTCTATTGTCAATGCCTATGAATTTTTAAAAAATGTGATCTATCGCATTCTCTTTCGTATCTTCCGCACAGAGCAGCGTCTACTAAAGATTGTGCAATCTTCAGCTCAGCCTAGCCAAGATCCCTCACATGCTAGTGTCGATACCCTCATTCAAACGATTGACTCCATCTCTCCGGCTGCTGCACGTACTGTCTCTGAAATCTGCCAATCCCTTCATCTACACCTTATTTTTAATCAAGCGCGCCGCCCTCAAGATGTCATGATGGCAGATAAGCTCTATACGATTGCAAGACGTTTTTTGGGTTTGAAACTCCATTTTGGAGGAATGATTTTTCATCAAGAAGAGGTCAGCGCTTCTGTCTTTAAGATGGCTCCAATTAGCTGTTTAAACCCCGATTCGTTAACGGCGAAAACACTTGCACGTCTCTCAACGACTTTTTTCTATCAGGTGACTCAGAGCTTAATCAACAAAGAAGAGCCACGGACGTTTGAACAAGAGCTAGCCGAAGCATCAAAATACGCTCAAGAAGACTATAAGCAGGCTCTCTTAGCTAAAAAACGGATGCTGCGCGCAGAAGAGTTTGCGCATGGTAGCTTGGATATTAGTTAGGCCCACACTCGTGCTCCCTCTTCGTGCCTGTGCCCGAATAAAATAATTCAAATATCCGATTTGGGGGCCTCGAAGAGGCCGGTACAATTTTAGGCCAGGCCGTAAGGTCTTAGCCTTATC
>CAZZJE010000021.1:0-11413 GCA_964654295.1 uncultured bacterium
CTTCTCCCAGGCCATCCAATCCGAGGGCCAATATGTTTTGTGCTGCGTTGAAATCTCTTGATGCGTAATATCCCAATAAGACTAAATTTTTTTCTGGCTCGCACGGTAAATTAAGATCGCTGCCGTTAGTAACGTTAATGGAATCACAAACCACATCATAGTCATGCTAAATATGGGTAAAGAATCGTGATCTTTAGCTGCTAATATTAAATAACTAGTATAAGCAAAATAATAAACTAGAAACACCCCTCCTTCCCAACGTGAAATTTTATGACCGGTAAAAAAAATGGGCAGGCAAGCGACACAGGCAGTAATCGCCACAGGTAAATCAAATCGTAAAACAGAAGGAGCAACTGCTATCCCATCAGGTGCTGCTAAACCTGCCACACCCACAATACCTAAAATATTAAAAATATTACTTCCGATAACATTTCCAACAGCAATGTCTCTTTGCCCGCGGATGGTTGCAACTAGAGAAGTTGCTACCTCAGGAAGTGAAGTACCTGCAGCGACGATAGTTATCCCAACAACAAGCTCACTGACACCCAATGCTTTGGCTAAAATTACAGCACTATCCAATAACCTACCTGCACCAAACACGCAAAAGGTCAAGCCTATTAAAACCAGTCCACATTGCTTTGCAATATTAAGTGCATTTAATCCCTCTTTACCTATAGATAAAGCTTCGTGGTACTCATTTGTAACGGATTTTGCTTTTCGGCGACTTTTTACTATCGTATAAACTATGTAGCAAACAAGAAGCAGAAATAATATTAACGCATTTAACCTGTCTATCTTACCGCCAAGAGACATTGTCCAAAGTAACAAGTGTGCCCCTATCATAATAGGGACTTCGCACCAAACGAGTTGTTGAGAGATTACAAGAGGCGCTACTAACGCGCAACTACCTAAAATGAATAGGATATTAAAAACCGTGCTTCCAACATTAGCACCAATTACTATCTCTGGATGACCCGTTAGAGCTGCGCGCACACTGACTGCCATTTCAGGGGAACTGGTTCCAAACGCTACGATTGTCAAACCTACTACTAATGGAGAAATTCCGATTGCTAATCCTAAACGTGACGCTCCACGGACAAGTAATTCAGCTCCAACCACTAAACCTGCTAAACCTATTAAAAACATAAAGACTGTCATTACTTTGCTACAATAAGTTTTTTAACAGCGATAATAAATACACCTGTCAGCAATAGATTCAGAGCCAATGATAAAACTGCTACCTTTAACGCTATCCCACCTAATCCATAACCGATTGATACCACAAGCACACCTGCTCCGACTTCACCTCTTGGGAACATTGCTATAGATACAGCCAACCGTTCATAGATTGTTGCTTCTTTTCTATAACAGAAAAGTGGAAACATTTTACCGAGATTTGAAAGTATTGTCACAAAAACAACGTGTGTTCCTATAGTCACCCAATCAATCGTATCATGGGGTATTTGCGGCATAGATAACCCAACGAGAACCATAAAGCAGGATGCGACAATGGTGGAAACAAACTGTTCATTAGGTTCTTCAGGACCCTCTTGGTGCCCCTCTCGTGAATCATCAATATGCGGATTATGTTTTTCTGGGCGTGCTAACATACAGCCAAGAACGAAAGCTGGAAGAAGAACTTCAAGGTGAACAGGAACAACATCGTTAATCATCTTACTAGTTTGATAAATGATTTCGCATAATCCTGTAATCAAACCAGCAAACAACATAATCCAGGGCCAGGATACTGGTAATTTCCAAGAGTGCAGATAGCGCCAAGCCATCCAAAGGAGTACCACGATCACAACAACAATAAGTCCTAATTGCCACTTCATCCCAACCATCATCATCTTAAGAGGGATCATTAACAAAACCGTATCAACATCGTCGAAGATTGCAAGCACACGCGTCTTACGAAATACCCAAGTGGCAGATAGCCCTGCAGCTGCAAGCATCGAGAAAAGAACGCCCGCTGAAGTAGGGGATGAAAACCTCGCCATCAAAAGAGCTTCTGTCCAGTAATTCGTGTCTAGAACCCAAATGAAGTACCCTGCACAAAAAAGCCAAGGAAACAGAGCCGCAGTTCCAGCAACTAAATAGTCCCAAGCGTATTGTTTAGGTTTTGATTTATCTATTTCAAGTTCATATCCTACATGAATCATGATGAACGATAAGCAGAACATGGTGCCCAATCGGATCCACTCTTTGCCAACTCCTCCAAGAAATTGTGAACAAACAAGACCAATGACTAAAAACAATGAATAGTTTAGTACTTTTATCATGGATGAGTCTTTATAAATTTAAAATCAATAATGAAGATGTTATGTCTTCAACGGGGAAGCACTGGTAAAACGCTAAGATGGCTCTTCGCGACGAGCTTCACTTTTTCAGCCACAATATACGATTCAACCTTCTTTGGAAAATACTTAATATTTTTATTATCCAAAAGCCCAGCAAATCAGATAACTGCAAAACGTCTTGCAGGCAACGGAATCAAAATCACGTCGTTAGAATTTGATTTTGAAAGGATTTCAAAACTATATTTTTTGGCATCATGGGGTATAATTAGGCGTGGACAAGTCACCTCACAAAAGTATGTATAAAAGCTTGGGAGGGTGGTAAGCCGGATTCTGTCCTGCGTGAGCAGTGGCAGTCATTCGTCTAGGGACCTTGTCGCCAAGATCCTCAAGCGGTCTATAAGGAAGCTTAGGCGGAGAACCTGTTAGCGCTTCCTATGCCTTGCATCGGATAGGGTTTGTCAACCCCCTGGGTTACCCCAGGTGAGGCGCTCCTCGTAAAGGAGCGCATTTCACCCTGTTAGATCATTTACATGACCTACGGACTATTTTCTGTTACACTTTCCGTAGCCTTACGGCCCCCAGCCTTTCGCTGGTATCCTCTCCTGTGATGTCCAGACTTTCCTCTACACCTACATTGAAATAGTAGCTGTAGCGACTGCCTTCCCTCCCAAGCAAAATTAGACTTTGCTGCTTGTACGTCGGCGACGTGTCTTTGTAGCAGCCGTGCTTCCCTCCAGATCTTCGCTCTCTGGCCAGAAATGGATACGGGAGCAGTGCTCGCAGAAGACTAAACGCTCGCCCTTACGAACAAGGTTTTCATCTTGAGCGGTAAGCATGATGTGGCAGCCACTGCAGCAGCGGTTTTCGATAGGAACGACAACTCGATCCTTTTTATTGCGAAGCAAGCGCTCATAAATACGAAAAACCTCAGGATCGGAACCGGAGACTAAAGCATCGCGGCGCTCTTTTAGAGAGCGTCCCTCTTCATTAATCAGACGGATACGCTCTTCGATCTCTTTTTCAAGAATCTGACTGCTCTCTACAGTAGAGTCGAGTGTCTGCTTAAGGCTTGTAAGCAGCTCTTCTTCTACTGTTAGCTTATCATATAGATCGCTTAAACGCTGCTCTTTCGAGGTTTTATCTCGCTCAGCATGAGCGATTTCGTGAGTTAATGCATTAAATTCATCAACTTTTTTGATAGAGTGCTGCTGGCTTTCGAGCTTCTTGATTTTACCGTTGATTTCTTCAATATCAAGCTCTCCAAAGCGAGCATTCTTCTTTAACTCGACGATTTCATTTTCTTTTAGAAGCACCTGCCTACGGAGGTCATCTCGAATGCGATAGATGTTTTCCAGTTCTTTTAGACGCTCCTTTTTAAGGTGCATCAACTGGATCATCTGCATGTCGAGCTCTTGAATTTCTAGGATTGGCTTCAAAGATTTGTTCATAGATTGCTATCTCTTTTGCTGACTGGTGGAAAAAGAGACTCTGCTCGATGGAGGTTGGCTGGCAAAGTCACTCCGACAAAGATCTTGTGCGACTAGTTTTGTTATAAAATAGCCTTAATTTAGTAGAGGCTATCACACTAGCATTACCAGGATAACATAAAGAGTGATATCCGTCTATAGAGGAAGATAAGAATTTAAACCCTCCTGCGACTTTCTTGTTGACAAATCTTTTTTTGCTGGTCAAGGTAAAAAAAATAGAAGCCGAAACAGAGATTAAAACACCTTGAACAATGGAGGAGATGATGGCTCACAAGAAAACTCCTAAAGCAGAGATAGAGAATAGCCCCACAAAAAAAAGTAAATCTGATGAAACAGCCCTTTTACAGGAGCCTCCAAAAGAACAAGTTGCTGTGGAGACTAAGAAGCAAGAAGCATCATCTTCTACAACCAAAAAAACAGACAAAAAAGCTACAATAGTTGTGCATTATGATGCTGGCTATGGCAATATGCTCTCTATTAGAGGCTCGGGTGCTGGCTTAAATTGGACTCATGGGACTCCCTTAAAAAATATTAAAGCGGATCAGTGGGTTTGGGAAGCAGAGAGCAACTTTGAACATGTCGAGTACAAAATTTTGTTAAATGACTATCTGTATGAGCAGGGATCAAACCATCAGCTGCAAAAGGGTGCGATTCAGGAAATTACACCAACGTTTTAATATCGATGATACCCGGACTATCTACTTTCTGAAATTATGTCATCACAGCCAGTAACGAATACTCCCAGTCCGGGTAAAGCGAAACCAAATTCTCAAAAGAGATCTAATCGACCACTTTGGGATCATTTCATTCAAAACAGACCTTGGCTAAGTGATCCTTGGGAGGGGCGGCAGCTCTCTCGTAAGATCTCTTTTTGGATAGGTTTTGCCCTAATTTTTATTGTTCTTTGCGACCAGCTTCTCGTCCCACACGTTCCCATGATTGGTTGGCCTCTTTGGATCATTTGTCTATTAATTATCTTGGTAGGCAGCAGTGCGTTAACTCTATTTATTTACAGCAACCTATGGGGACGCTACCGTTTTGCTGAGCGGCTAGCTGAATCGTTGAAGAAGAAAGAGGGCAGCGCCATTCTTGATCTCAATATGGCCGATAGTGTCTTTGCTGCGGCTTTTGCTCGAAAGCTAAAGAGCAGTCAAGTTTATGGGATTGGTAACTGGCGCAATGAACGTAAAGGAAAGCGGGAGCTATTGCGATTGATGCGGCGATTTCAAGCTCTTCGTCTCAGCAAAAAGGTGACGATTGAAATGAGTGGTCTTCTCCCTACGACATTTGCTGAAGAGATGTTTGATGTTGTTTTTTTTCGAGAGAGCGAGCGTTTTTCTGTTGCCGACAGCGATCTGCCTCAACTTGTTAAAGAGATTTCTCGTATTCTGAAGCCAGATGGAGAGTTTATTATTTTAACTTTTCGACGGTTTGACACTTTTCGCTCCCTTTTTAAAGCTCTGGGTGTAGGGAAATGTCGATTTAGCTATCGCCTATATGATTTGTTTCCGCCATTGCGGCTTTTAAGAGGGGTTAAGCCCAATTTAAAAACAGAAAAGAGATAGGTTCATAATAGGCCTCGAAGAGGCCGCTATCGTTTAGACGTTTTTATGCTGCCGGAGTGCTACTGTTTTCAATTTCTAAGGGAACGCAGGAGCGGATATTGAGATCCATCTGAGGGTTAGGCCCAGCAAGCTTTAAAGGTGTTAAGGCAGCTTCAATCTCCCATACATAAGAGGCTTTGATAGAGCCTCGGTGACCGTAGCTATAGACATTAGCCCAGACGACCAGTTCCATATTGAGTGTTGTATCTCCAAAGCTGACTAGCCACACTTTAGGATCTTCATATTGTTCAAACCCCTTCATTGTGCAAGGCACTTTTAAAGCCGACTCTTCAACGGCACGGCAGATCTGTTCGCGATCGCCTCCTCGAGGAATGGTGAAAGGAATATGCAGCCGCACACAGCCATCTTGTTTGGTCCAGTTTGTTACTTGCTGGCTGATCATTTGAGAATTTGGCACGATGACATCGATGCCATCGCTCAAATGGATAATGGTGTGTTGGATGGTGATATCTGAAACTTTTCCATATTTTCCAGAAGGCGTTTCAATATAATCTCCAATCTTAAACGGGCGGGTAAAGAGAATTAATAGGCTGCTAAAAAAATTATTCACAATGGTTTGCAGGCCAAATCCAATTCCAACGCTCAATGCACCTAAGACAATGGCAACATTGCTGAAGTTTAGTCCGATGGAACTCAAAGCGATTGAGAATCCGATGAAGAGGATTGCATAGTGAATCAAGCGGTTGAGAAGAAATAGAGAAGATTGCGCCACCCATTCATGCTGTTTTGTGACTCTTGAGAGCATTGTACGCACGATATAAGAGACCAGATAGGCAACCAGCAAAATTAAAAAGACATGGACGATGCTGATAGGGGTTAGAGGGACATCTCCAATTTTAAAAAGAGAGCTATGCATCCATTCATAAAAAGGCGAGCAGCAGCCCGTTAGGAAGTCGACACTATCATTCCACCAGTTAACCAGAGGAGGGTTGGCTGTTTTTAAGGTTTTGGAGAGCTGATCTAAGAGTAAGTTAGAGCTAAAGACCTTGGAATCTAAAGCCTGAATCGCTACTAGAGATTGCTGCACTTCACGATACCAATTTTGCTGCAGGCGCATCAGCTCTTGGCTGGACAGCCCCTGGTCAGAGTCACTATAGAGATAGGTATTACCGGTGTGCTTAAATTCCTCTTCTAGCCTCTCTCGCCACTCCTGAGCTTGATTTTTCAAACGGACTAAAGATTTTTTCCAATGTTTTAACTGCTCAATTAATGCAGCTTGGTCACTCTCTTCAGCTTGTTGCATTTGTGTCAGGTAGGCCAGCTTTAGTTGCTCAAATAGAAGGTCGGCATTTTCCAAGGCTTCGTTGGCTGAAGAGTGGGTGGCGCGCTGCACGAGATAGGCTCGATTTAACCGCTCTTTTAGAGTCTCGCCTGGAGGGCCTAGAGCGTCTGTCTCGGCACGTAGAGAGATCAGCTGAGCCAGCTTTAGATCTTCTTGAGCTTTGCCTATTTTCTGTTTAGCCTCTTCGAAGTTGTAGGAATCCATTTTTAAGTGGTCACGAGCCTTCTCTAGCTCTTCGGCTTTAAAATCAATCGCCTTTTTATTTTCTTCGTTGATTGCACGGACGATATGCAACTCATCATTTGTCGTCTGTAGAGCTGCTCGCAGAGTCATGATTTCAAGGCCAAGCTTTAGTTTTTCTAAGTTAGGCTCAACCATTTTTAAATAAGCAGCAAACAGGTTATCGACATGCTGCTCTAACTTATTAAACCGATCTTGCAACCGCAAAATTTCTTTATTTAAATCATCATCTTTTATCCGCAGCTCGCGAAGTTCTAAAGCAATGGCGATCTCCTCATCTAACGTATAACTCTCTTGAAAAGGTTGAATTGTAAAGGGTTTGACCTGTTGCGCTTCTACTTTAGGCAGAGCTTCTAAATTACTTAAAAAGCGCTGAATGATCACATCGACATCTTTGCGTTTATCTTCTTCAACCCCCTCTACAATCTTAGCCATCTCTTCGCGAGTCTTTTGAATATGCTCTGGAAACTTTGGAGATTTAACGGTGTAGTAGTCCCACCAGCCGGGTTCAAGATGAAATGGGTTAGGCGACAGTTCAGCGGCAGGTACTGGGACAGCGCTGCCTTTATCTTCCTCTTCGGCAGACAAAGAGAGAGATAAAAAAATAAAAGTTGTGATCAAAAAAGAGAAACAACGCATGAGAACTCTAACTTCTTTATTTCGATTTCATTTTTTTAGGTTTAGCTTGCTGTCTAAGCCAGGCAAGTAAAAGTGTTAAAGGAATTAGCAAGTCGGAATAAAAGATTAGACCTGCGTTACCTGGGGAGAAGTTACCATATTCGATCATCTCTCGTAAATGCCCCCAAGCAGCACCCCATAAAAATGCAGCTGTATAGATTAGAGCGGCTGTCCAAAAGGGGCGCGGCTGAAAAAAACCTACGATCCCCACTAAACCTAAGCCTAAATTACTTACAGCTACTTCGAATTGAAAAGGACTCGGAGCCCATCCAATCAGACGAGCTGCCATCTCTGCAAAAAAGGCATGCATGATAAAGCCCCAAATCCCCCCTATTCCCACAGGAAGCAAGAGAGTCCATCGAATCACTTCTGATGAAAATGAGGTTCTTTTGATCCAAGCGCTGACCAAACCAATCACAAGAGCTAACAGCCATAATAAAAATGGAATATTCCCTAAAACGAATTCGATTAACTCTTTAGTGAATTCACTCATTTAAACATCCTCACCTGTTTTCGTTTTGTTAAAAGCCATGGATATAACCTATGGGCGATTTTCCTCGAAATAAAATGACAATATTTTCTTTGGAAGAAATAGAGGAAACGGATATGTAAATCAACCGAGTTGAAATAGATGGTGACATGTAGCAGCTAACTAAAAAGCACGATGAATCTGATTCAGAAGAAGAACACTCCTCTCGAACTTCGTCGATACCAAAGAAACTTATTGGTTGGAATGGGGGCGTTGACTCTATTCCTGGGACTTTTTGTGATCTTTGGCTGGTGGAGTGAAAGCATGATCATCGTCACCATTTTCCCAGAATTTCCTTCTCTAAATTTATTCTAACCTTAATTCAGAGTAAAAATGAAAACGAACACCCAGTTTCAGAACGCGACAGTATTAGTCGTTGAAAATTTTGAATTTAATCAAGAAATCATTGTCGAGATGTTGCATCTTGTTGGAATTACTCCCGATGTCGCTAACAATGGAGTTGAAGCCGTCGAAATGGCGAAACAAAAAACTTACGATCTAATTTTAATGGATCTGCGTATGCCATTAAAAGATAGCTATGAGGCTGCTAAAGAGATACGGGCGCTTCCTATCCAACAACCCATCATTGTAGCTGTTACCTCAAGTGCTCTAATCAAAGATCGCGATAAAGGCGTCGATGTTGGAATGAATGATTATGTCACCAAGCCGATGGAATTTGATCAGTTGGAAGTGGTATTAAAAAAGCATCTACCTCATCGACTAAAAAAAGCTCCAGAGTAACTTTTGGATGCGAAATTGCAATTTTTCAATTTCTCTATTGCCTCTAGATTTTATCGTGGTATAATTCAAACCCGGTCAAGTAAAATTGTTTACAACAACCATCTGAATAACATTCATACATCTAGTTTTATCTTCAAAATAGCAGAAAGCAGGCGGCTGCAAAAACATTGGTATGGACGAAGAAACGATTGCATTGATGCTTTTAAGTCTCTTATTTGGGGGCGTGACAGGCGCTCTTTTTTTATGGGGATTCATCCGGCTTAAAATTGGCCATTATCGCAAAGTAGGAGAGGAGCTTGTTTCCAAAGCAAAGCAAGAGCTGGAAATAAGCAATCGAGATAGCGAACTCGCTTTTAGGCATCATCTAGCTGACCAGCAGAAAGAGTTTGATCTCTCCTGCCAGCAGGAGCGGCGTAAGCTGCAGAAAGAGGAAGAGCGGCTGAAACAGCGGGAAGATAAGCTAGAAAACAGACAGACGCTTCTAGAGAAAAAACTGCTAGACTTAGAAAAACGTGAAGGCTCATTAAATTCAGCGCTGAAAGAGTTAGAAAAAGAGCGGCAAGAGATCCAAGAGCGCCAGATATCCCTACTCCAGCAATTAGAACAAGCTTCGGGATTAAGTGCTGTTGAAGCACGGGAGTTAATCTTAGAGAGACTAACTCACGATGTGCAGAGGGAGGCAGCAAATCAAGCCAGAAAAATCGTTAAAGAGGCCGAAGAAAATGCTGAGCAAGATGCTAAGCGTATTATCATCAGTGCCATTCAACGGTTAGCCGTTCCCTGCACTTCCGAAGTCACAACACAGACAGTTCCTCTTCCTAGTGATGAGCTAAAAGGACGTATCATCGGACGTGAAGGCAGAAACATCCGCGCTTTGGAGCAGGCAACAGGGGTAAATTTTGTTATCGATGAGACACCAGGAGCAATTGTTTTATCGGGATTTGACCCCGTGCGTCTACATATTGCCAAGTTATCGCTACAACAGCTTCTTCATGACGGCAGGATTCATCCCTCTAGAATTGAAGAGATTGTGGATCAAACCAAACAGGACACTGACAAGCAGTTAAAGCGATGGGGAGAAGAGGCAGCCTTACGTGCGGGAGCGATGGGGTTGGCACCTGAAATCATAATGTTATTAGGAAAGCTAAAGCTGCGCTATAGCTTTGGGCAAAATATTCTTGATCACTCCTTAGAAGTGTCGCATTTAATGGGTATTTTAGCTGCAGAAGTTGGTTTAGATATCGCTTTATCCAAGCGAATAGGTCTTTTGCATGACATTGGCAAAGCCGTTTCGCACGAATATAGCGGATCTCACGCCATTATAGGTCAAGACTTAGTGTTAAAATATGGAGAGCATCCAAAAGTTGCTAATGGCGTTGGATGCCACCATTTTGAAGTTGAGGCAACCTCATTTGAAGCAGCGCTATGCAGCGCAGCCGATGCCATGAGTGCGGCTCGATTAGGCGCTCGCATTGAAGCTGTGGAGGAGTATGTCAAGCGTTTGGGTAAACTGGAAGAGATTGCGACACAGTTTGAAGGTGTAGAGAAAGTTTACGCCATGCAGGCTGGACGCGAGTTGAGAGTTTTTGTGCAGCCAGACTGGATAGATGATGAAGCGATGCGTGTTTTGGGAAAGGAGTTAACCAAAAAGATCGAGCAAGAGGCTAATTATCCAAGTAAAATCCGTATTACTTTAATTCGGGAAAGACGTTTAGTGCAATATGCTCTCTAAAATCAGATAGCATATATATCTAACAATAAACTCTGTAGTTCTATACCATTTAACTTTAAACAAACCGACGAATCACATTGATTGACATTTAATAATTACTTCCCAATAGTATTGGCAATGTGCTTGAGACGCTCTTAAAAACTCTCATATATAGAGAGAAAATAAGCAGGCTTTTAGGGTACGATGAGATCCGGACTTCAAAGCAAAGCGCATGTAGTCGAATGAATGGGGTCTCTTTTAATTCATCTAGCAAACGAGGAGTCGATACATGTCTAAAAATCTTTTCTGGGTATGCGCTGTAACAGCTTTAGCAGCCTCCACATCAATAGCTGCTCACGATGATGCTGAAGAGCATCAAATTTTCGCTAAAGTCTCCTGTGAACGTTCCGATGCCTCTGACACTTTAGTTTTTGAAGATGATATTCTTGCTTGCGAAGAGTGCGGCGGAACTTGTGGAGAGGGCGATGAAGAGTGTCAAAAAGAGGAAGGAGCTCTATTCGTTGCAGATGATGAAAGCGATGAAGAGGAGAACTTAGTTGCCGATTCAGATGATGAAGAAGACAACTTCATTGTGGACTCCGAAGAAGATGAAGACCAACTAATTGCCCGTTCCGACGAAGAAGAAGACAACATTGTTGTGGATTCTGACGAAGACGACGAAGACTCATTGATTGCATAAGGTCGCTTAGATAAGAGAGCAGTAGGTGAGGCCTATTGCTCCTTAAAATCATTTTTTATGACAAGATTCACCACCTATGCCCAAGCCCACCTACAGATGGTTTGATTCTAGCTATTTTGA
>CAZZJE010000021.1:11423-15547 GCA_964654295.1 uncultured bacterium
TTAGGAGATTACTTCTGCTCATCTCAATTGTTAGTCTAACTTCTGCACTTATTTCACCTTTGTGGGCAACGGTTACAACATGGCCGACTCCCGACCTCCTTTTAAGTCTCTCGAATTGGGGCTTTTTTCAAGGATTTATCTGGCAGCCTTTCACCTATTTATTTGTAATTGAAAGTGGGGCAGGAGGAATTAACCTTTGGAATTTGTTCACTTTAGCTTTTGAACTCTATATGCTCTATTGGCTTGGCTTGCATTTAGAGCCGCGTTTAGGGTCGAAGGGCTTCTTAACGCTTTTCTTGGGAAGCGGATTATTAAGTGGCCTGCTTGCTATTGTAACGAGCTGGTTTTTAAATTCTTCCACTCTTTTGGCCGGCTGCTCTGCCTCACTACTCACACTCTATACTGTTTGGGCTTTTTTACATCCCAAGCAGGAGGTCTATCTCTTTTTTATTCTTAAACTCTATGCCATACAGGTTCTGTGGCTAATCCTAGGCTTAATCGCACTGATTTCTCTTTCTCGTTTGGATTTTATTACGTTGGTTCACTATGGCTCTGCGACTCTGTTAGGATGGGGCGTTTACAGGATGATTTATAAGCCTTTTCCATTTCGCCTATCTAGCCAACCTCCTACCTCTAAAATTATTCCCTTTCCAAAATCACAGGAGGGTGAAAGCGATGAGCATTTTGTTGATCGCATGCTCGAAAAGATCTCTGCCAAAGGAGAAAAATCTCTGACTGATTTAGAGAGACGTCGTTTAGATCGGATTTCGAAGACAAAGTCGAAAACGCCAGATCAAGAGTAAGAGCGCTTGGCTACATTTACTTTGATTTCACCATAAGAGAGGCGGAGTTCCGTACGATCGATAAGATTTTGAATCATTTGATCTGAAATTGAGCTGCATGCGCGAATATCTAATTCACACAAAGCCTCTGATTCTAATAAGCTTTTCATAGAAAGATCGGTCAGTTTTTCGCAATTAAGCAAATTAAGTTTTTTCAGATTAGGCAAGGTAGCAACGGCCTGAATCGCTGAATCCGTAATTTGTTTAAGGTGCTCCAACGATAAAACTTGCAACTGCTGATTTTGTTTTGCAATTGTTTTTAACAGCTCATCATCCACTTGGCTACACTCGCTGAGATTAAGTCTTTCTAACTTTAGTTGTTTGATCACCTCTTCAACCGTCTCGACATCTATTAGAGAACAGCTCACAAGACTTAAAAATTTTAAGTTAGTCATTTTTTCAACTAATTTAAATGATTTAGCCGTTAGCGATGCACAGCGATCAAGAACTAAATACTTTAGCTGCGGCATAAAGTTTGCGATGACAATCAAACTCTCGTCTTCAAATTCACACCCTTTAACGTTTAAACCTTCCAGCTGCTGCAATTTAATGAGAAGAGGAAAGCCATCTCTTGTAATTTGTCTGCAATTGTCGATGTCCAATGAAATTAAACTAGCCATTGATGCAATCATCGCTAAGCTTTCATCATTAAGAGCTGTGCAATTATTTAGACATAAATGTTTAATGTTAGGCATTTTAGAGATTAAATCAAATTCTTTGTCGGTGAGATTAAATCCGAAACTTAAATCTAAAGTTTCTAATGATGTCAGCTTAGAAACCTCTTCTATCCAAGTTTCAAACTCTTCACAGCCAGCAATGAGAAGACTCTTTAACTGATTTTTTTCAACACAAGCTGAAATGGTCTCTTTAGAAATTCGGCAATAGCGAGCATCTAGATGCTCAAATTTGGGAGCTCGAACAACAGAAACGAGAGAGGCATCTGTGAACTGGTAACAATGGCTTACATTTAAACTTTTGAGCTCTGGAATTTTAGAAAGTTCTTTTATTGAGAGATCGGTAATTTTTGAGCATCCAGAAAGATTTAATTTTTCCAAGATGGGAAGATTGGCCACTTTTAAAACAAACTGATTAGTTAACCGGTTGCAACCAGCAAGTACCAATTCCTTTAGTTTTAGATGATGTTCAATGCCCTCGAGTGTCCCATTTTCGACGGTTATCAGTTGAACAGTAAGCGATTGGAGTGAACGACTTTCGTCAATTAACCTCTTAACAGCTTGATCTGTTCCTATGCGAATAACTAACTTTTCTACGTTTAAATGTTTATAAAACTCTAAACATTTGTCCATCTGACTCCGATAAAAATGATGATAATCCTCTTCCAGGAGATTTTCTTTTTCTGTAATGGAAACTAGCGCTTCAAGAGGTAGGGCTTTTAGCTGATTAATAAACTCTTGTGGATGCCCCTCAAAATAGAGATAACAATTAGCTAAGCGTTGCCCGAAACTATCCTTTGTTTTCTGGGAGAGATGAGCATTAGAAATAGAAAAAGCTTTATAAACTTCTCCCAGATAGAGAAGAGAGTCGAGATCTTTGGGATAGAGAGTTAATCCCTTTAAAACCATTTGAACACAGGTTTCTGGACATAATTGCAAAGCGTGTCCGGCTAAAATTAGGCGTAAAGCTTCATTAGGGTTTTGAGGGCCAGGGCCATATTGCGCATTCAGTAATGCCTGAAAGTCCTTTTTGCTGATCTCTTTTAATGTAATCGTTGAAAGCTTACTCTCTTTAAATCCCCCCCCTAACATTCTTTCAAAGAACTCAGAATCACGTCTTAAAGCGACGACTTCATAATCTGGTAATACGAAAGAGCTGCCATCATCAAATTGGATCGTTAGTTTTTGCCGTTTTGCTTTAGTCACTTCTGTCTCAGAAAGTTGAAAAATTGCTTGGGCAACGGCTATAATTTCTCTCCCTTGAACCTCGCTATTAGCTGAAAACTCGTCGAGTTTTTTCCAGCAGTAATCAACAATTAAAGCACAATTGTTATTGTCTAATAGAGCATCCTCTTGATTTTTCAAAAATTCAGCGACTACTTTAATTTTTTGAGGCAGAGGAGTGTCGCGCCAGTTTTCTAAAGAGATCTCTTCGGTATTGCCTGGAATAAAGGGAATCTCCCCTTCCCAATTTTTTTTAGCCAAATCTTCAATTGTAAGCGGTTGAGTTGATACAACCCCCATTATAATCACCTCAATTACGCTTTAGTTTTACTATATTAGTTTATAAAAACTTTACATGATTTTTCATTAAATTAACACTTTAAAATTTTTATTTTACACTAATTACACGCTTATAATAGTATTATCCTTGTGAATTTGTTAATAAATTAACACAATCAACAAAACATCCCATTAAAAAATTATCTCTCCAAACAGCAAGAAAGAGCCTGTAATAAATACTTTTTAAATTGACTTTTAAACAATAATAAAGATAATAGTTAAATTTATATCTTTCCTTTAGGAGTTTAAGTATGGCTTTTAAACCTGTTCGATGGAAGACACCTTCTCTAGTCATTCCCCATCCGACTAATTTCAATGTCGTTAATCCTGTCATCTCCTCTAGACTCCAGACTTCGACAGAACAAGTCACCAAACATCTCTTCGTCCGCCAAGGTCTTTCTCTTTTTTCGCACTATGTGCAAAGAGCAAAAGTCTACCGTTGGATTTTTATTGCCTTAGCCTTTTTCTTTGTCTCTATTGCTGCGGTCACAACACAATTTACCATCTATACCCATTTTTACTGGCTGTTAGGCTTAGGACTTCCAGCAAAACTCGTTTTAACAACAAGCAGTCTCTTCTGCGCCATTCTTGCCGCTTGGATTGCGTTAACCATTTCTCCTGAGCAAGAGCCAATCCTGCATATTGTGCGCAGAGCACGTAAACGTCTGCAAAGAATGTATTTAAGACAAACATTACAAAGTAGTAACTTATGGAGCTGCAAATTTGCCGAGTGTAATAGCTTAACAGAAGAGTATCACAACGCCAAAGAGGAGCTGCATGAGTGTCAGCAAGAGTTTCTCGCGGCAATGATCAGTATTCGCCTAAGAAGAGATTTAAGCCCAGAAGATCAGGCTCTATTGAAAGAGCGTCTTGTCTGGGATTTAAAAAATCATATCGAGGCAATTGTAAAAAACTATCGCTGGTCGTTGACTCAGAAGCAAAACGTAAAATAAACAAATAGGTAGCGTAGGCTTTAGCCGGCTAAAGCCGGCAAAAACAAGCGCAGGCTAAAGAGGTAATTGCAAAATTGTTGTCTTATGAGGCC